>JBBQTQ010000004.1:0-49501 GCA_038213135.1 Gaiellales bacterium | reverse complement strand
GGTAGACGAAGCCGAAGTACGAGACGACTGGGCGGCCGGTCGGCAGGCCGAGCGCCTCCTTTGCGGCCTCGGGGTCGCCAGGCTGGAAGCGGCTTAGGTCGACGGAGTTCGGAACGACGGTCGAGCCGACGCTGAAGACGTCCGCGACGTCGCGGTTGATCGCGATCGAGCGGGTTGCCAGCCTGCGGATTGCGCTACGGATGAGCTGCGAGCGCCGGTCGCGCCCGCCGTCGGGAAGCGCCGAGCGGAGGTGCCAGACGACAGGCAGGCCGTTCCGGCGCGCGAGCCACGCGGCCGGGATCAGCGGCGAGTCGTTGAAGTGGACGAGCTCGAACCGGTGCCGCCGGAGCGTGCGCCGGAACTGGACGAGGTGCGCGGGCAGCAGCGACAGCTCGCGCAGGAAGAGCAGCCAGCGCCGGCCGCGGTAGGTCGAGGCCCAGATGTGCGTGAAGCCGGCCACGGGGCCGGTGTGAACGCGGGCGCCGGCCTCGCGGAACAGGTCCGCGGCCGGGCCCGGCGGACAGTAGATGTGCGGCTCGAACCGCTCGTCGTCGAGCTCGCGGATCAGGTACGAAAGGCTGGCGGGAGCGCCGCCGAGCTCGGATCGGTGGTGGACCAGCAGAATCGGAGTTCTCGGCTGGCGCGGCACGACCGCGACCTATGCTAGCCCGGTGCTGCGGAGCGTCGTTCGCGACGATGTCCTCACTGCGTGAGGGTCTCGATTGTCACGCCGTCTTACAACCAGGCGCAGTTCCTCGAGGAGACGATCCTTTCGGTGTTGGAGCAGGACTATCCGGACATCGAGTACGTAGTCGTCGATGAGTCGACCGACTGCAGCGCAGAGATCGCCCGCCGCTACGAGGCTCGGCTGGACCGCCTGATCGTGAGGGAGAAGTCGGGTCAGGCCGCCGCGATCAACGAGGGCTTTCGGCACACCGACGGCGAGCTGATGGCCTATCTCAACTCCGACGACACACTGCTCCCCGGCGCGGTCTCCGAGATGGCGGCCGAGTTCGAGGCGAACCCCGAGCTTGTGATGGTCTACGGCGACGCTCTCTACACCGATGCCGACTCCAAGGAGACCGGCTATCTCACCTCGCGCGTCTGGGATCCGCCGCTGATGGTCCGCGACTGCGACAACCACGTGGTGCAGCCGAGCTCGATGTGGACGCGCCGAGCATGGGAAGAAGCTGGTCCGTTTGACCCCGGCGGCTACTACTTCTTCGACTTCGAGTTCTACCTTCGGCTGTCCGTGCTCGGCCCCGTGAAGCGCGTGCCGAGGCCCTGGTCGACATACCGCGCCCACGCAGCGTCGAAGAGCGGCGATCCGTTCGGGAAGGCACGCGACTGGCTCCGCTTCGCGGACGCCTTCCTGCCGAGCGACCGGCTGCCGGCGGACCTGCGCCCGTACGCGCGCCAGGGACGCTCGAGCGCCCGCATCCAGGCAGGTAACGACATGTACGGGGAGCTCGAGCTCGGCTCGGCGCGCCGCTGGTTGTGGGAAGGCCTCTTCCTCTACCCCTGGAACCTCTCGTGGCGTTCGCTCTCGCTCGCCCTGCGGAGCCTGCTCCCGAGGGCGGTCATCCGCCGGCTCAGAGGGCTGCGTGGCGCGCGTCGGGGTTGACGCGACGGCGGTCGCGCCGGCGGGCAAGGGGCACGCTCGGACGCAAAGACGGCTCGCGCAGGGCCTCGCGAGCCTGGGGCGGTACGACGTCGTCGCCTTCGTCCGGTCGGAGGAAGCGGCGGCGCTCCTAGACGGTATGGAGACCGTGGTGATCGGCCAGGGCCGGGCGATCGGGTGGGAGCAGATCGGGATGCGGCGGGCGCTACGCGGGCTCGACCTGCTCGTGACGCTCGGCGAGCGACTGCCGATCGCGGCCGAGCAGCGGATCGCCGTCTGGCTCTTCGAGCTGCCCACGCATCGGATCGCCGAGAACCGCCGGGTCGGAGCGAGCTTGTACCAGCGCGGCAGCGACGTGCTGACGACGCTCCTCTGGCGGCGGAGCCTCGCGCGCGCCGCGGCCCTCGTGACGGGCTCGCGCGCGACCGCCGACGAGCTGGGGATGCCCTCTAGCGTCGTCTACCCTGGGCTCGACGAGGGCTTCGGCCCCGGTACGGGCTGCGAGGGCCGCTACGTCTTCCACCTCTCGTCGTCGGATCCGCGCGACAACACGGAGACGGTGCTCGCCGCCTTCGCCCGTCTCCACACCGATGCGGAGCTGATCGTCGGCGGCAATCTCGGCGAACGCGGGCACGAGCTGCGCTCGGCGGCTCGAGGGAACGTTCGCTTCCTCGGCCGCGTCTCAGACGAGGAGCTCGTGTCGCTCTACCGCGGCGCCGCCGCCTACGTCGACGCGACCCTCTACGAGGGCTTCGGGTATCAGGTGCTCGAGGCGATGGCGTGCGGCGCCCCGGTCGTCGCCAGCGCCGCCAGCTCGATCCCCGAGGTGGTCGGCGACGCTGGGCTCCTCTGCGACCCGCGCGATGCCGGCGCGATCGTGGCCGCGCTGCGGCGCGTGCTGGAGGAGCCCGGTCTCGCAAACGGGATGCGGGGACGCGGCTTCGCGCAGGCGGCGCAATTCACCTGGGAGCAGACGGCTACAGGATTCGGCTCGGTGCTCGACGACGTGCTGGAGCGGTTAGATCGCAGCCGATTCCGCTAACGGCTCCACCGACCAGTCCTGAGCGACGAGCACAGGGCCGTAGTAGTCCGCGTGCGGCGGCAGGCGGTCGGTTCCGAAGAAGTCGCCCTCGGAGACGATCAGGCTCCCCGCCTGGTGCACCTTGTCCGCAACCTCCGATCCTAGGACCATCAGGCACTTGACGTTGTAGTGCCCGGGCATCAACGGCAACTGCGGCACCGAGCAGTAGACGCGTCCCACGCGAGGGACATCCCGGAGGCCGGGGCCGGCAACCTGGCTCATAAACGAGAGGAGCCCTCGCCCTCCGTGCTCCGAGATGACGATGTTGACGACGAGCTCCTTCAGATTCGCCCCCGGCTGCGCCTCGTAGTCGAGGACGAAGCGCACCGTCTGGCCTGTGGCGGGCGACGGGCAAAGGTTTCCCGAGGTGTCTTCGAGGCGAAGGCTGGTGATGCGGGCAGAGCCCGTGCCTTTCCGCTTGCGCCGCTCCGTCAGCCAGGCGCCGCCCGTCATCTGGGAGGCCGAGACATAGCGCGCGACAGACTCCTCGCTGGGCCCGTCGTAGACGAGCTTCCCTGCCTCCAGGAGCAAGGAGCGGGGGCAGCGCGCGAGGATCGCCGACATGTTGTGACTGACGAAGAGGACCGTGCGCCCTCCGCTCGCGACTTCTCCCATCTTCCCGAGGCACCGCTCCTGGAATGCCAGGTCGCCCACGGTGAGGACTTCGTCGACAACCAGGATCTCGGGCTCGAGGAACGCGGCGATCGCGAACCCCAGTCTCACCTGCATGCCGCTCGAGTAGAACTTGAGCGGCGTGTCGATGTGACGCTGGACGCCGGCGAACTCGACGATCTCGTCGAACTTCGCCACGATCTCCGTGCGACGCATGCCGAGGATCGTCCCGTTGAGGAAGACGTTCTCGCGCCCGGTCAGCTCGAGATGAAAGCCGGTGCCGACCTCGAGGAGGGCACCGACGCGCCCGTAGAGCTTGGCGACTCCTTCTGTCGGCTCGGTGATGCGCGAGAGGATCTTGAGCAGCGTGCTTTTCCCGGCGCCATTCGGGCCGATGATGCCGAGGATCTCGCCCTCGGCGACCTCGAAGGAGACGTCATTCAGCGCCCAGAGGTAGCGCGCGGACTCGTGGGCCGTGCCGCTCCGCGCACGAACGGGAAGTTTGATGGCCTCGGCTAACACGTCTCGGAGCACGCGATAGTTGCCGCGCTGGCCGATGCGGTAACGCTTGTAGAGCCCTTCCGCGCTGACAGCGACATCGCTCATGCTTTAGACGATGTCCGCGAAGGAGCGCTCGAGGCGCCGGAAGAAAACGATTCCCGATGTGAGCAGCACTGCTCCGACGGCTGCCGAGACGGCCAGCATGAGTCCCGGCGGGCGTGCTGAGCCGAGGAGCGACCAGCGAAAGCTTGCGACGACGCCCTGCATCGGATTGAGCCCGAGAACCGTCGACCACGGCTTCGAGAAGGTTGTTCCGACGTAGACCGCGGGGGTTGCAAAAAGCCACGCCTGCGCAAGGAAGGGAACGACGTACTGGACATCGCGGTATGCGACGTTAAGCGCAGACAGCCAGAGTCCGATTCCGAGCGCGGTCACGACCGCCAGCAGAACGATCGCAGGCAACGCGACCAGTCGGATCGCCTCGGGGTAGACCCCGTAATACGTCATCATCCCGAAGAGAAGTGAGGACGCTACGGCAAGATCGACCAGTGCGGTCAAGATCGTCGAGATCGGGAAGATGAGGCGCGGAAAGTAGATCTTGCGGAGCATGTGCTGGTTGTTCACGAGGCTCTGGGCCGCCTGTGTCATCGACGTTGCAAAGAACGTCCAGGGAAGCAGCCCGGCGTACGCAAAGATCGGATAGGGGATGCCGGCGGAGGAGGCGTGGCCGAGCCGGTTGAAGAACAGGGCGAAGACCACCATCAGGAAGAACGGCTGCAGGATCGCCCAGCCGATTCCCAGCACGGTCTGCTTGTAGCGCACGACCACCGTTCGCTTCGTGAACGTGAGCAGAAGCTCGCGCTGCTGCCAGAGCTCCCGCAGGTCTCGCCCGAGCCCGCCCCATCCGCTCGTGCGCTGGACGACGTAGACCGGGGCTCGCGCGGTCAGCGCCTCGTCGCTTGCCATCTCGCCAGCGTACCCATGGAGGCCACGCGCATTCGCCTACCGGAGGAGGTACGGCTCCCAGAACGCGCGGTCGTACCGATTCCAGGCGTGGCAACCGAACGGTAGCTCGCCTCCGGTCAGCTCCAGGCACCGCCTGGGCGCCGCCTCGAAGGAGAAGCGGAGCGCCTCCTCGACGCTTGCGATCCGGAAGCTCGGGTCGTAGCGCGGCGCTTCGAACGACCAGAACACGTCTTCGTGCCAGCCGTATTTCTCGGTTGTGTTCGAGCCCTTGATCCAGCGCCTCGTCTCCCAGCTCACGCCGTTGAACCGCCGCAGTCGCTTCAGGTGCCCGCGCGGCAGGTTCAGCCAGCGGAGCGGAGCCGCCCGATGCCCCCAAAAGGTGCGCCAGTACTCCTCCGGGTCGAGCCAGTACTCCTCGGAGTCGAAGACCTCGAGGAACGCCTCCACCCTCCGCAGGGAGAAGCCGCCGTTACCGACCCGGGGCGGACCTTCCAGCCAATCGACGTAGAGCCAGGGCGCGCCGACGAAGTCGAAGCCGCGTTTACACCACTCGAGCAGCCGGTTCGAGAACACGAGAGCGTCGAGTTCGTAGACGAGGATGAACTTGTACTCGGCGAAAGCCGAGTAGAGATCGCGCGTCACGAAAAGCGCGGAATTCGCTCGATGGCTGCGGAAGTACTTGTCGGGAAACCGGCGGGTCTCGAAGCCCTCGAGCGTTCCCCGGACGCTCCGGGGGCCGACGAGATACCGATCGTACTCGCCGAGGAAATGCGTCAGGTGCCGGAGCGAGATGCACTCGTCGTCTGTCAGCTTCAGATGCGGCCGCGAGACGACGATGGCAATGTCGCGCCCTGAGAACGCGGTCGGCAAGGGCTCTGCGTTTTCAGGAGCCGGCGGCCGCGAGGGAGTCTTCCTCCTCGAGCGCCGCCGCCGGCGTGTCCTCTTCGACGTAATCGGGCTCGTCGGACTCGAGTACCCACGAGGCGAACCGCGAGAGGTCGCCGGCCTGCCGGAGTTCCGCGGGCGTGGCGATGTCGAACCGAAAGCGGTATCCGAGCGTGTCGCCTGCCTCGTTCAGCGGCAGGAAGTCGATGGCGAAGCTCTCGAACCGCCAGGGGCGCGCGCAAAAGATCCCGTAGCTGTAGAGCTTGGCCTTGCGGACCTCGTCGGGGGTCAGGCGATCGAGGTCAGGGATCGCGCGAACGTTCGCCTCGTACTCCTCCGGCGTCGCGGCGTCGATGGTGAAGCCTCGGCCCGAGTAGTCGCTGGTGCCGGCGGTGATCACCGGGATCCCGAGCGGCGGCAGCTCCATCCCGACCGTGCCCCGGATCGTGATTCCGACGTCGGCGATCCGGAACAGGTCCGCGTTCCGGACGTCCACCTCAGGGGGCAGGAGTTGCATGTGCGGCGGCAGCTCGCCGACCGTTGCTCGGATGATCTCGAGCTCCACGGGCTGTTCGCGGATCCCGTCCATGCCGAGCTTCCAAAGCAGCGCCGGATGGAGCTTGATCAGCCACTGGACTCGATCGTCCTGAGCGGCGAGCCTGATCGTCTCCGCGAACCAGCGGCCCTGGTCCGGATAGACGTCGCGGCCGTAGAACATGCTCGCGTCCCAGAGGACGTGCGGGAATAGGACAGCGACCTTGCGCTGGCCGTCGAGGCCGAGCTTCGCGCGCAGCTCGTCAGAAGACCGAGACGTCTCCGAGTGGCGTACCCGCCTCGCCAGGAACCACTTCCCCTGCTCGAGCGCGTCGAGCTCCTCCTCGAGGGCCTGCTCGCGCGCCGGCGTCAGACCGTCGGCGAGCAGCCGCTGCCAGGTCTCAGAGGCCAGCGAGCGTGGAGCCAGGTCGCGTTCCTCGGGCGTGTGGTAGCGCTTGAGGAAGAACGCGTCGTCGCGGTGGGAGAGGCTGAACTGGACGACCGGAATGCCGCGGGTGAGCGCCACGTCGAAGACCGAGCCAAGGCCTGCGTAGCCGCGCTCCGTCATCAGCAACAGATCCGGCGCCGTCTTGTCGAGCACCGCTTCAGCGACGAACACCCCCTCGATCGCGTACTCGATCGCGTGTGCAATGCGGGCGCGCACCGCCGGCGAGTCGATGTCGATCCGCGGCTCGTGCGAGGAGCGGACCACGGTCGAGAGTGCCTGCCGTCCGACGCGCGCGCCGCGGTACGTGAACGTCTTGAAGTCGTGAACGGTGCGGAGATCGCCCAGCACGGCCGGGTCCCACTCCATTCCGGCCGGCGCGAAGTCCTCATAGAAGACCAGGCGCCCCGCCCTCATCGCCCGCGCCTCGCGCACGTCCCGGCGGGCCGAGCGGAAGGTCAGCGTGTGGACGACCGCGCCGCGCAGCTGCAGCACCTTGGTGAGGACGGCCTCGAAACGGACCTGCTCGCGGTTGCCGCTGAGGCTGATCAGGAGGATGCGCCTTGCGTCCGGGGGCTCGAGCCTCCTCAGGTCGTCGGCCAGGAACGGACGCTCGGCAAGCAGCCGCCGGAGCTCCCGCCGGTGTGCAAGCAGTGCGCGAGGGGCTCGAACGTCGATCGCGATCGCGCGAGCCCGGCGCCCGATTCGGCGCGTCCACGTCTCAAGCGTGCCGCTCAAACAACGGCCACCCTAGCAGCCGGAATTTCTTGAACCGAGGCCCTCTTCGCCCGCCAGGAACCGCGCCCGCTCGAGCTCCCAGGGCTCGTCGATGTTGACGATCTCGCGCTCGATCGCGTAGGGCAGCGTTCGGGCGCCGAAATAGGTCTGCTGCTCCAGCAGGCACTCGCGCGTGAGGGCGTAGCAGACGCCATTACGCCAGTAGAGCCTCTCGAGCTCCTGGCGGTTTGCGACGCTGCGGCCCTCGGGGAGAAAGTGGGTCAGCAGGCCGTTGTCGACGCGCAGCACCTTCAGCGGGTGCGCCTTGCCCGGCAGGGGGCTGACGGTGACGACCGCGTCGGCGCCGGATTCGACGAGCAGCCGCGTGGCGCCCTCCAGGTCCGCAGGCATGCGCAAGGGGCTCGTCGGCTCGACTACGAGGATCACGTCGTAGCGCGTACCGGACTCCGCCTCGACCTGGCCGAGGGCGTGCTGGACGGTCTCGAGCGCGCCGGCGGTGTCCGTGCTCAGCTCGGACGGCCGCAGGAAGGGCGCGGCGAGCCCGAACTTGCGTCCCTCCTCGGCGTACTCAGGCGAGTCCGTCGAGATCACGCGGTAGTCGACGAGATCGAGCGCGGCGAGGGTTTGCGCGGCCCGTGCGATCAGGCTGAGCCCGCCGACCTTGCGCATGTTCTTGCCGGGGATGCCGCGGCTGCCGCTCCGGGCCGGCACGACCGCGAGCACGCGCTTACCCTCGAGCATCGGCTCCGAGGACGACTGCTTCGCCTGTGGCCGTGCTGCGGCGGATCGCCTCGACGCAGCGGAGCACGTCGACCCCGTCGGCGAGCGAGCACGTCAGTCCATCTCCCCGCTCCCCGCGGAGCAGCTCGAGCAACTCACGCGCCTCGCCGAGGAACATCTCGTTCCGCTCGCACTCGAATGTCGTCGTCTCCCAGCCGCCGGCTTCCTGGTCCGAGAAGCGGACGAGGTTGCCCTCGTGCAGCCACTGCAGCGTGCCGCGCTCGCCGACCACGCTCACCGAGCGCTCGTGCGGCCGCCCGTAGAGATCAAGGTGGATCGCGACGCGCAAGTTGTCCGGGTAGACGGCGAGCACGTCGACGTTGTCGTCCGTCTCGATCTCGAGGTCGCTGAGCTTCTCCGCCCGCCCGATGACCGACTCCGGCAGGCCGAACAGCCAAAGCATCAGGTCGACGAAATGGCTCTCGTCGAGGAGCGCGCCGCCGCCGAGCTCCTTGCTCGCCATGAAGAAGTCTTGATAGCGCTCCCAGGGATGCCAGTCGGCGAGATGCGCGCTCATCACGAGCCGCGCGTGGCGGACGCGCCCGACGCGGCCCTCCGCGAGCAGGCGCCGCAGCTCCTGGACCGGCGGCCACCAACGGTAGCTATAGCCGACCAGCACGGGCGTTTTCGCGCGTTCGGCGGCGGCGGCAAGCGCCATCGCCGGAGCGAGGTTCGGCGCGACCGGCTTCTCGAGCAGCGTCGGCACGCCGCGCTCGACGAGGGCGGTTGCCTGTTTGACGTGGAAGGCGGGGGGCGACGCGACGACGGCGCCGGTCGTCTGCTCCCGCGAGTCGAGCGCCTCCTCCCAGGAGCTGTAGATCGCGGTCCCGGCCGGTAGCTCTTCCGCCGCCTGCGCGAGCCTGTCCGCACGAGGGTCGAAGCACGCCACCTCTGCGCCGAGCTGGACGAGGTTGCGCGCGTGGCGCCGCCCGGCCGAGCCGGCGCCCACGATCAGGATCCGCGGACACGCCACTAGCGGACGTCCTCGATCATCGCTGCGTACGCCTCCGGGTCGAACGACGCCTCGAGAAAGAGCGGGCCGCTGCGGTCCCAGCCGCGCACGGCGGCCACGAAGTCAGCGAGCGAGGAGACGCGCTCGGCCGGGCAGCCCATCCCCTCGACGGCTGCGTGCCAGGACGGACGCCGCACGACGGTGGCGCGACGGAGCGCCCGTTCCGACGCATCTGCGCTGCCAATGCTGCCGTAACGGCCGTCGCTCAGCAGCAGGACGAGCAAGGGCAGCCGCTCGTCGAGCGCGAGCTTCAGCTCGGCGACGTAGGGCCGGATGCCGCCGTCGCCCACGGCGCAGACGACCGGGTTCTCCCGGTCCGCCACGGCGGCGCCGATCGCGGCCGGCAGGGCGGTGCCCATGAAGCGGCCGTTCGCGCTGGCGATGAACCCGAGCGGCCGGGTCGCCTGCCAGACGTGCTCGGCGACGGTGCAGAAGAAGCCCGTGTCGACGGCGAGGCGCACGTCGTCACCGAGCGTCGCGGGAAGCTGCGCGTAGAGCGCGCCCGGCAGCCACTCGTCGCGCGTCAGCCACTCGCGCACTCCTTCCACGGCTGAGCTGACGACGTCGAGGCCCCACGATTTGCCTGCGAGAGCGTCCAGCGCCGCCTCGTCGCCCTCGACCAGCGGACAGTCGAAGTGGGGTGCGGCTAGCAGCTCGCCCTCCCGGAGCCCGAGGGCGACGACGAGGTCTGCCTGAGCGAGGATCTGCGCCTCGGGAGAGAGTGACTTGCCGGCGCCGGTGTAAATGCCGGCGGCGTGCGGAAGCCGCTCGTCGAGGACTCCTTTCGCGGCGACCGTCGTCAGGACGGGGATCCGCAGATCGGCGAGGCGGCTGCCCCAGTCGGACCGCGCCGCGAGGCTGCCGGCGATCACGACCGGTCGCGCAGCGCGCTCCGCGAAGTCCGTGTTACCGGCGCAGGAGGAAGTTGCGTTGCTCGGCCGCTCGAGGATGCCGCCGTCGCCGGCGAGGTCGAGGTGAACGGGCCCCGGAGCCTCGCGCCAGGCGATCTCGCCGAGCGCGGCGACAGTCGAAGCGGGGTCGCCGAGACCGGCGTACGCCTTCGTGCAGAACGAGGTTGCGAGCTGCTGGTCGAGCCGCTTGTGCAGCCGCGACTCGCCCGGGCCGTAGGCCTCCGAGATGCTCAGCGAGGGGCGGAGCTCGTAGAAGTTGGCCAGGATCCCGGGCAGCATGTTCGCGAGGCCGGGGCCCTTGATCGAGAGCGAGGCGCCGAGCGTTCCCGTCTGCCGGCCGTACTCACCCGCCATCAGCGCGGCCGACGCCTCGTGGCACGTGTCGAAATAGGGCACGTCCAGCTCGTCGAGCGCCCCGATCAGCTCGAGCGACGCGCCGCTCCCGCAGATCCCGAAGAGCGAGGTGACGCGCTCCGCGACGAGTGCTCGCGCGAGCGACTGGAGAAGCTCCTTCACCGCGGCAGACCGAGGTGATCGAGGATCCGCTCCGCGCTGAAGCGGACGACCGTCCGGACTGCGTCGGGACTGTAGCCGCCGATGTGCGGCGTGATCAGAAGGTTGTCGTGCTCCAGGGCGTAGCCGCGGAGCGGATGATCATCGATCTCCGGCTCGCCGGCCAGCACGTCGAGGCCTGCCGCGCCCAGCCGGCCGCTTCGCAGCGCGTCGAGCAGCGCGCGCTCGTCGACGACCTCCCCCCGCGAGGTGTTGACGAGGATGCAACCGCGCTTCAGCCGCTCGATCTGCTCACGTCCGAGGAGGCCCCGCGTCTCGTCGGTGAGGTGGACGTGGACGGTGACGGCATCGGAGCTCGACAGGAGCTCGTCCAGCTGCGCGGGCCTGATCGACTCGGGGAAGTCGGCGAGGTGGGGGTCGTAGCCTAGGCAGGCCATCCCGAAGGCGCCTGCGTACCGCGCCATCCAGCTGCCGATCCGGCCGCAGCCGACGATGCCAAGCGTGCGGCCCCGCAGCATCAGCCCCGGGAACTGTGTGCGATCCCAGCCGCCGGCGAGCACGTGCTCGCGCGCCCCCGCGAGCCGCCGCGCACACCCAAGCAGCAGCAGCCAAGAGTGCACGGCCGCAGGCGTCAACACTCGCAGCAGGTCGCTCTGCCCGCGGAGGGTCAGCAGTGGGATTCCACGCTCCGTGAGGACTGCGTGGTCGATGTGGTCGGAACCGGTGGTCGCCGTCGCCGCCAGGCGCAGGTGCGGGGCTGCCGCGAGCATCGGCGCGTCCAGCCGCACCTTCATCGAGGCATCGAGAAAAGCGGCCGCGCCCCGGAGCGCTTCGGCGACCGCGTCTCTCTCCGCAGCGGTCACGCGCACGTCGAGCTCGCGGCCGGCAACCTCCCTCACGACCTCCGCGCCCTCCTCCGGGCCCCAGTAGACGAGCACCGGCCGGGCGCCGTCGACGCTGTCGCTCATCTGGTTCCGAAGCGGCTCGGCAAGCGCTTAGCAGCCTAGCTTCCTCGCCTCGAGGTGACGCGGCCTGTCGCTACGATCGACGCCGTGGGCACCTTGATCATCGCGGAGGCGGGTCTGCTCCACGACGGCAGCCTCGGCAACGCCATCCGGATGGCCGAAGCTGCGGCCGAGGCGGGCGCGGACGCGGTCAAGTACCAGCTCCACGACCCTTCGACAGAGATGATCCGGAACGCACCGGCGCCGCCTCACTTCACCGCTGAGTCCCGCTGGGACTACTTCGGCCGCACCGCCTTCAGTGACGACCAGTGGGCGAGGCTGAAGGACGCCTGCGACGCGGCCGAGGTCGAGTTCATGTGCTCGCCGTTCTCGCTCGAGGCGCTCGATCGGCTCGAGCGAATCGGCGTCCGCCGGCACAAGCTTCCCTCGGGCGAGCTGACGAACCTCGAGCTCGTTCGCAGGGCGGCGGAAACGGGGCGGCCGTTGCTCCTCTCGTCCGGGATGAGCTCCCTTCCGGAGCTGGATGCGGCTGTCGCCGTCGCCCGCGAGGCCGGTGCCGGCGTCTCCGTTCTCCAGTGCACGTCGGCCTATCCGTGCCCGCCGGAGCGCGTCGGCCTGAACATGCTGGCGGAGCTCAGGGAGCGCTACGGACTCGAAGTCGGGCTCTCCGATCACACGGTCGGGCCCCACGCCGCGTACGCCGCGGTCGCCCTCGGCGCGAAGGTGATCGAGAAGCACTTCACGCTCAGCCGCAAGATGTACGGCTCGGACGCGCCGTTCGCCGCCGAGCCGAAGGATCTCCGCCGGCTCGTCGAGGGGATTCGCGAGATCGAGCAGCTGCTTGCGTCGCCGGTCGACAAGAACGACCTCTCGCAGCTCCAGGAGACGAAGCAGGTCTTCGAGAAGAGCGTCGTTGCGATCTCGCCGATCGCTGCCGGCGCCTCGATCCGCGCCGAAGACCTCGCCGTGAAGAAGCCCGGGACGGGCAACCCGGCGGTGCGCCTACCCGAACTCGTCGGGAAGCGCGCTTCGCGGGATATCGCCGCCGACGAGCTGCTCAGCGAGCTGGACCTCGTCTGGGAAAGCGGCTGATGCGCAAGGTCTGCGTGGTCGTCGGCTCGCGCGCCAACTACGCAAGCATCAAATCGGCGCTGCGGTCGATCGAGAGCCATCCGCAACTCGATCTCCAGCTCGTGGTCGCCGCCTCTGCGCTGCTCGACCGCTACGGGACGGTCCTCGACCTGATCCAGGCGGACGGGTTCGAATCCGACGAGCGCGTGTTCATGCTGATCGAGGGCGAGACCCCGAGCACGATGGCGAAGTCGACGGGCCTCGGGCTGCTCGAGCTGCCGACGGCGTTCGCGCGCCTCCAGCCGGACGTCGTGATCACGGTCGCAGACCGCTTCGAGACGATGGCGACCGCGCTCGCGGCGACCTACATGAACATCCCACTCGCGCATACGCAAGGCGGCGAGGTTTCGGGAAACATCGACGAGTACGTTCGCCATGCGGTCACGAAGCTGGCGAACATCCACTTCCCCGCTTGTGGCGAAGCCGCCGAGCGGATCATCCGGATGGGCGAAGACCCCGAGACCGTGCACATGGTGGGCTGCCCACGAATGGACCTGGTCGAGGAGATGCTCGCCGAGCCCGAGAGTGGCCTCGAGGGGCTCTTCGCGGAGGGCGTAGGGGGGACGTTTGACCTCGACAACCCGTTCCTGATGGTTTCGCAACACCCAGTCACGCCCGAGTACGGCGCGGGCGGACGCCAGGTCACCGAGACGCTGATGGCCGTGCGCGAGCTCGATCTGCCCGCAGTCGTCTTCTGGCCGAACGCCGACGCTGGCGCAGACGACGTCGCCGACGGCATCCGCTCCTTCCGGGAACACCAAGATGACGCAAAGCTGCACTTCTTCAAGAATCTGCCGACGACCCACTACTTGCGGTTGATGAGCAAGACCGCGTGCCTGATCGGCAACTCGAGCTCGGGCATCCGCGAGGGCTCCTTCCTGGGAACGCCGGTCGTCAACGTTGGGACGAGGCAACGAGGGCGGCAGCGCGGCCCGAACGTGATCGACGTCGGTTACGACCGCGCCGAGATCGGCTCCGCGGTGTCGCGCCAGCTCGAGCACGGGCCGCACGAGCGAACCGCGATCTACGGCGACGGCAATGCGGGCACGCGGATCGCGGACATCTTGGCTCGAGTCGAGTTGTCGATCGCCAAGCGAATGTCGTACTAGTGGTCGCTCCGGCAAATACAGCACCGCTCCGGCGGCTGCAAAGCGGCGCCGTGCGGCGTCCTCGGTCGCCCCGATATGCCCGCATATCGGGGCTCCCTGCGTCCTTGCCCGGCTTGCTTTTCGCGTGCCGGAAGCGGCACCGTATTCACCGGAGAGACCACTAGCTCTCGCGCCCGCCAGGCTCGAGCTCAAAGACGTACGCCAGCGGGTTGCGGCGCTGCTGAATTCGATAGCGGCGTTTGAATTGGGTCGCCAGTACATGCGCGTTCGCCGGCCGGCCGTCGACGACCAGCACGAAGCCCTCCGCGAAGGAGGGTTCGAGCTCCAGCAGGTCGAGGCTGAAGGGCCGCTCGTCCGTCAGCGCGGGGCCGTCGAGGTACACGAAGTCGGGGCTACCGGCGGGCAATCGTTCGTGCCGCCAGGCGCCGACGCCTCCAAGCTCGGCCTCGACCACGGGGCTGTACTCGATCGTGCAGAGTTGCGCGAGTTCGGGCGGCAGCGCGGCCCGGTTCAACTCCGCCCATTCGGGGTCGCTTTCGATCGAGACGAAACGGCCCGACGTGGCTGCGCGGGCCCACGCCCGCCGCGCGGCGAGCGCGAGAACGAGTGTCGAGCAGCCGCTGCCGAACTCGAGGAGTTCCCGCGGCCGTCTCGCAACCACCAGCTCGTAGAGCCGTAGCAGGTCGACGTAGTCCGGCGGGATCGCCTCGGCAGGCCGCTTCGCGACGAAGGCGGCGAGGGGGCCGGCCACGCCCAGCTGCTCCAGCCGGCGCAGCGCTCGGCGCTGGGCGACTCGTCGCCTCGCGGCGGGCAGGCCGAGCTCGTGGGCGAGACGCCGCACGTTGCTCGTGAGCGCGCCGGCCGGATCGCTCCGCAGGGTCGTGAGCTTCTTGCCGACGGTTGTGGTCACCGGGGCGGGGCGGCGAGGATCTCGAGCGGGTTCGCCGGTGCGAGCGTTCCCCACTGCCCCTCGACCCGGACAAGGCCCGCCTGTTCGCCCATGTATGTCTCGGTCGTCGGATTCGCCTCGATCCGGAAGGTCGCCGCCGACGGCAACAGATCCTGGCCTAGGTCGACCGTCTCGTCGCCCATCGTCAGCATGTAGAGGCCGATCGAGTACGTCCCCGCTGCGAGCGGGTTCGGGTCGAGCGTCACGCTTGTCTCGTACAGGCCAGGCGCGATGTCGATCGGCTGCGGGTCCGAGACCGCCGAGAAGAGCAGGATCCCGTCGACCGTCGAGACCCGGCACCGGATCTGGAGCTGACGCCCGCCGAGCGGGGAATGCGCCCGGATCAGGAAGCGAATCGTGAGGATCTCGCCCTCGAGGTGGGTTTCGGCGATGCTGCCCCGGCCGTCGAGGAGCTCCATCCGGGCGAAGCTGAGCGTGTGCGCGAGCGCCTTGCGTGCCCGGCCGACACTCAGGTCCGTGAGGTCGGTCGTGCCACCTCCCGAGGCCGCATGCGAGAGCACGTAGTCGCGGAAGACCTCCTCGGTCGGGCCGAGCCCGCGGACGTGCCCCTGCTCGAGCCAGAGGCAGCGGGTCGTCAGCGTCTTGATCGCGCCGAGGTTGTGGCTGACGAAGAGCACCGTCCTGCCCTCGGACTGCGTCTGCTCCTGCATCTTGCCGAGGCTTCGGCGCTGGAAGCCGAAGTCGCCGACGGAGAGCACCTCGTCGACGAGCAGGATGTCCGCGTCGAGGTGCGCAGCGACCGCGAAGGCGAGCCGGACGTACATCCCGCTTGAGTAGCGCTTTACCGGTGTGTCGATGAAGCGCTCGACGCCCGCGAAGGAGACGATCTCCTCGAACTTGCTGTTGATCTCGTGGCGGCGCATGCCCAGGATGGCGCCGTTGAGGTAGATGTTCTCGCGGCCCGTGAGCTCCGGGTGGAAGCCCGTGCCGACCTCGAGCAGCGAGCCGGCTCGGCCGCGGACGATCGCCTCGCCGGTACTCGGATCGGTGATGCGCGAGAGGATCTTCAGGAGCGTCGTTTTACCCGCACCGTTGGCGCCGATGATCCCGAGCGCCTCGCCGGGCTGGACGTCGAAGCTGACCTCGCGCAGAGCCCAGATCAGCTCGCGGCGGCTCGACTCGCGGCGGCGGCCGCGGAGCCGGCGCGCAACCGCGTCGCGCAGAGTCGGGAATGCTGGCATCTGGCCGCCGATCCGGTACTGCTTGCCGAGACCGCGGACGGAGATCGCGGACGTGCCGTTAGACGACATCGGCGAACGTCCGCTCCATCTGGCGGAAGTAGACGATCCCGGAGACGAGCAGCAGCACGCTCACGCCGATCGAGACGCCGAGCATCGGACCGATCCGGGCGTGGGTGCCGAGGAGTGCCCACCGGAAGCCTTCGATCACGCCGGTCATCGGATTGATCCCGAGCAGCGTGCGCCAGGGCTCGGAGATCGTCTGCGGCGCGAAGGCGACGCCGCTCGCGAAGAGGCCGAGCTGGACGAGGAACGGGACGACGTACTGGACGTCTCGGTAGGCGACGTTGAGGGCGGACAGCCAGAGCCCGACGCCGAGCGCGGTGACAAACGTGAGCAGCGCCAGCGCCGGGATCACCGGCAGCGCCGCCCAGCGCGGGGCGATGCCGTACCAGCCCATCATCCCGACGAGGATCGCGAAGGCGATCACGAAGTCGACGAGGGTCGCGAGCACGGCTGAGATCGGGGCCGCGAGCCTTGGGAAGTACACCTTCGAGATCAGGTTGGCATTACCGACGAGGCTGTTCGAGGACTGGGTGATGGAGTTCGCAAAGAACGTCCACGGGACGAGGCCGGCGAAGAAGAAGATCGGTCCCGGCACGCCGGCCTTCTTCGCGAAAGAGCCGAAGAAGAGACTGAGCACGACCATGAGCAGCAGCGGCTGGAGCCCAGCCCAGGCGACCCCGAGAAGCGTCTGCTTGTAGCGCACGAGGATGATCCGCCACGTCATGAACCCGAGCAGCTCGCGGTACGTCCAGAGCTCCCTTAGCCCGAGCCGGGCAAAGCCGGTCCGCGGCCGGAGGACTTGGACGGGCAGCTCGCGGGACGTCACGCGGCTTCGGAGATCTGCCGCGGCCCGTCGGCGAGCGACTCGGCGAGATCGAGGACGCCTTCCGCCCACGCGCCGCCGGTGTAGCCGGAGGTGAGCTCGCGGGAGCGCGCCCCTGCGCGAAGCCGCCACTCGGGATCCGCTGCGATTTTGCGCAGGGCCTCCGCCAGCGCCTCGCCGTTCTCGGCCGGCACGCGGTAGCCGTTGACGCCGTTCTCGATCAGGTCGTAGCCGCCGCCGACGGCGTCGGTCGCCACGAGCGGCAGGCCGGCGGCCGCAGCCTCGTTCAGCACCATCCCCCATGGCTCCGAGCGCGACGGGAGGACGAAGCAGTCGGCCTGGGCATAGAGCCCGGGCAGGTCCTCGCGCGCCACCTGCCCGAGCCACTCGACGCGATCATCGGCGAGTCGGCGCAGCTCCTCCTCCTGCGAGCCGCTGCCGGCCATCAGCAGGCGGCCTGGAACGCTCTTGAAGGCTCGCAGGAGCACGTCCAGGCCCTTTTCCGGAGACAATCGGCCGACGTAGAGGAACGTGCACTCCGACCGGTCGTGTCGGTCGGGCTCGACGCTGAAGATCGAGAGGTCGACGGCGTTCGGCGCGATCACGATCCGGTCGCGCGAGACGCCCAGCGACTCGACGTACTCGCGCGCCGCGCGTCCGGGCACGAGGAAGCCCGCGGCGGAGGCGACCGCGCGCCGCTTCAGGCGTTCGAGTACGAGCGAGCCGCTGCGCTCGTCGTGGAGCGTGCTCTCTACCCAGAGGACGACGGGCCGCCGCCGGTGACGCGCCCAGCGCAGGCCCGTCCAGAAGGCGGGCTGGTTCCAGCCGCCGAGGAGCACCACGTCCGGGTCGAAACGGTTGAGCTCCCGGTGGGTGCCGCGGCTCAGCACGACCCAGCGCCCGCGCGCGAGCGCGCCCATTCCCGAGAGCACGCGGCGGTCGAACAGGAACTCGTGCTCGTAGACCGGATACTGGCGGCGCGGGTCGCGCTCGGCAAGGAAGAGCACGCGCAGCTCGACGCCGTCCCTAGTGCCGAGGGCGTTGAAGAGCGGGATCCGGTACGGCGCCGGAATCTCGGTCAGGAGCGCGATCCGGGTCGGCTTTGCGCGCGGCAGCGGGACAATCGGCTTCACAACCGGCACCGCCGCCGGCAGCGCATGCCTGCGCACGAGCTGGACGACGGCCTCGGCCCAGGCCTCGCCGGTGTAACCGGCCGTCAGCTGGCGGGAACGCTCGCCGCCGCGAAGGCGCCACTCGCGATCGGCCGCAACTTTCCGGAGGGCCTCCGCGAGCGCGGCCTCGTCGTCGACGGGAACGCGGTAGCCGTTGACGCCGTCGTCGATCAGGTCGTAGCCGCCGCCGGCCGCCTCGGTTGCCACGAGCGGCAGCCCTGCCGCCGCGGCCTCGTTCAGGACCATGCCCCACGCCTCCGAGCGCGAGGGCAGGACGAGGCAGTCGGCCTGCCCGTAGAGGGTAGGCAGCTTCTCCCGGGCGACGTGGCCAAGCCACTCGACTCGGCCGTCGGCGAGGCGGCGCAGCTCGTCCTCCTGCGGCCCGCTGCCGGCGAGCAGCAGGCGGCCGGGCACGTCGCGGAAGGCGCGAAGCAGCACGTCGACACCCTTCTCGGACGAGAAGCGGCCGACGTAGAGGAAGGTGCAGCCGTTCCGATCGCGGCGGTCGACGTCGACGCTGAAGATCGAGAGGTCGACGGCGTTCGGCGCGATCACGATCCGCTCCGGCGAGACGCCGAGCGACTCGACGTACTCGCGCGCCGCGCGACCGGGGACGAGGAACCCGGCTGCGGCGGCGACAGCGCGCCGCTTGAGGCGCTCGAGTAGCGGGTTGCCGCTGCGCTCGTCGCGCGCGGTGCTCTCCACCCAGAGGACGACGGGCCGGCCACGGCGACGCGCCCAGCGCAGGCCGGTCCAGAACGCGGGCTGGTTCCAGCCGCCGAGCAGCACGACCTCCGGATCGAAGCGGTCGAGCTCAGCCCGCGTGCCGCGGCTCATGACGACCCAGCGGCCACGCGCGAGCACTCCGGCCCCGAAGAGGACGCGGCGCTCGAAGAGGAACTCGTGCGCGTAGACGGGGTACTGCCGCCTCGGATCGCGCTCGGCGAGGAAGAGCACCTCGAGGTCGACCTCCGGCGTCGCGGCGAGCGCGTTGAAGAGCGGAATCCGGTACGGGGCCGGGATCTCGGTCAGGAGCGCGACCCTCACCTGCGTGACTCCAGCACCTTCGTCGGCAGCGTGAGGCCGGCGAGCCGTTTCAGGAAGCGCGGGTGGCTGAGCAGGCGGGGCTCGCTGCGTGCGGCGGCCAGCGCCTCCCCACGGGCAGAGCGGAACTCGCCAAGGCCCCAGAGGGCATCGACGCGACGCTCGAGCAGCAGCCGCTTGGCGCGGCCGTGGGCGTGGGGGAGATGCTTCGCCGTGACGCCCAGGGTACCGCGGTAGAGCGCATCGGACGGCGTGTTCGCCGGGTGCATGCGGTAGGCCGTAACGGGCTCACCGAGGCACGGAACCAGGCCGTTGTCGCGCGAGAGGCGCAGGTAGAGGTCGAGGTCCTCGTACGCGTCGAACGCCGGGTCGAAGCCGCCGGCCGTGAGGAAGGGATCTCGTCGCACCATCGTCGCGGACGTGTACAGCGGCCCCCCGAGCTCGAGCACCGTCTCATACGTCGAGCCACCGGCGACCAGGCGGTCGAACCGAGGCCGAAGCGAGGCTGTCTCCGCCGCGAGCGTCGCTCCGTCCGCCGCGATCATCCGCACCCGGCCGTAGCAAAGCGTCGCGCCCGGCGCGGCTGCGAGCGCCTGGCGCTGGCGCTCGAGCCGCCCGGGCAGGCAGAGGTCGTCCTCGTCGAGGAATGCGACGTAACGGGTTTTCGCCTCCTCGACACCGGTGTTCCGCGCCCGCGAGCGCCGCACGTGCGGCAGCCGCAGCAGGCGCGCGCCGCCGAGACCCGACTCCTCGACGCCCTGCGTCCCGTCCTCGACCACGATTACCTCGGCCGCCTCCTCGGCGAGCGCGCTTGCGACCGCCTCCGCGAGATAGGGCCCCGGCCCGTGCGCCGGGATGACGACCGTCACGTCAGGCGACGGCGTCGTACACCTCGAGCACCCTGCGGACCATCGTCTCGGCCGAGAACTCGCGCGCCGCGCGCTCGCGCCCGGCTTCGCCGAGCCGTCGCGCCCACTCCGGGTCGGCGGCAAGCGCGTGGAGTGCGGCGGCAAGCGCAGCCGGGTCGCGAGGCGGGACGAGCAAGCCTGTCTCGCCGTCAACGACGACCTCCGGTGTGCCGCCGACCGGCGTCGCGATCACCGGCTTTCCGTGCGCCATCGCTTCGAGGACGACGAGCGGCAGGCCTTCGATCCAGGAGGGAAGGACGAGCGCATCGAGCTGGTCGATCACCTGCGCGGCATCCTGGCGGTAGCCGAGAAAGTGGATGCGGTTCTCGACGCCGCGTTCGTGCGCGAGCCGTGCAAGCCCTTCGCGATAGGCGCCGCCCTGCTCGAGATCGTCGCCGACAAGCACGAGCTCGACACTTTCAGTCTGCGCGAGAGCCTCCACGAGCTCCCGCTGCCCCTTCACGTCGCAAAGTCGCGCCACCTCGCCGACGAGAAAGGTGTCGGAGGGGATCGCGAGTTCGGCCCGCAGGCCGTCTCCCCGCTTGCCGGCCTCCGCGCCGACGTCGATGCCGTTGTAGACGACCTCCACCAACTCCGGCGGGTAGCCCTGCGCGAGCAGCGCTCTGCGCGTGCTGTTCGAGACGGTGAGCACGCGTGAGGCGAGGCGTGCTGTGCCGTTGTCGAGCGCCTCGTGGACTGCACGCGCGAGCGAGTGCGGGCGGAAGTGGTTCTCAATGTGGATGTGCGAGACCACGGCGACCCCGGCCAGCCGGCCGGCGACACGGGAGAGGACGTTCGCTGCGAGTGCGGTGTGCGTGTGCAGCACAATCACACCCAGCTCGCGGAGGAGCGAGCGCAGGCGAAGCGCGCCGCCAAGCTTGAAGGTCCTGGAAACGTCGACGTCGCGCACTTCGAAACCCTCGTTCTCGACAAAGTTGGTGAACGGCCCCCGCCTGGGGGAGAGGAAGATCACCCGGTCTCCGCGCGCGGCCGCCGCGCGCGCAAGCTGCAACGCGACCATCTGGCCGCCCGCAACGTCGCCGCCGATCACGAGGTGCGCGATCGTCACGGCCGCCGCGGCCCGCGACAGACGGCGACGAGTTCGTCCGCCTGCTCGATCCGCTCCCGGTCGATGACGACCCCTTCCGGCGAGACGTCCTCTGTCGCTGCCGTGCCCGTGGTGGCCCGCGCGACTCTTCGGAGGAACGGCACGCGCTTGCGAAGGCCCAGCACGTCCAGTTGCCGTGCAAGCCGATGGCGGCGTGTCTCGAGCCGCCTTTGGCCGAACAGCTCGACCTGTTCGAAGTACCGGCTCAGCAGCGCGGTGAAGTCCTCTCGGTCGTACTCGACGCAGTGGTATGGGTTGGCCGGCCGATCGGTCGTTTGCGCGGCCTGCGGTGTCGAGACGAGGTAGACGCCGTCGTCCCGCAGCACGCGGGCGACGTGCCCGAGGTAGCGGTCATGGTCGGCGAGATGCTCGATCGTCTCGAACGAGCACACAGCGTCGAAGCTCCGGTCGGGCAGGTCGAGCTCGAGCAGGTCAGCAAGGCGAAAGGCGACCTTCGAGCTGCCGTACCGGGATCGAGCGTACTCGATCGCCTCCGTGCTTACGTCGACGCCGACGACTCGTGTTGCCTCGGCTGCGAGGAGCGCGCTCCCGTAACCGGCGCCGCATGCCGCGTCGAGCACCTCAACGCCCCGGCAGTAGGGAAGCGCGAACAGGTAGCGCTTCTCGTGGAGCGCGACGATTCCCGGAGGCTCGGAGTCTGGGACGATTCGCTCGGGGTAAGCCATTCTCCCCATGGTGGCAGCAGCGCCACCGGGACCGGCCGGTCAGTCACTATCCTCGGCGTGCACTCGATCCGGCGGCTGTGTCTCGCGGCACCCCTCGAGCCCGTCCTTGCGGGAACCGTCTTCCTCTTCGCCTGCGGGTCGAGCTCCGTGCCGGCTTTGATGCGGATCGGCGGTCCCGGCCGGTGGGTCGCTCTGGCGGCGCTTGCGGCGCTCGCGGTCGTACGTGCCGCAGCTTCAGGCTCGACGGGTCGAACGAATCGCGTCTGGTACCTCAGCGGAGCGCTGGTCGCCGTGGGCATCGCTTCCGCGGGCTGGTCGGTTAATCCGCGGCTGACCCTCGAGCGCGTTCTGACGCTACTCGTCCTCTTTGCCGCCGGGACCGCGCTGGCGATCGGACCGCCAGACCCAGCCGGAGCGGCGACTCGCGTCCTGCACGGCGTCCTCGCCGGAGCGGCGCTCGTTGCGCTCGCCAGCCTTCTCCTTATCGCCGCGTCGCACGACGAGGCAGTCCAGGCTGCAACAGGGGGCTCGGGCGAACGCTTCCAGGGACTCGGCCAGAACCCGAACACCGTGCCGATGCTGCTCGCCGTGGGACTCCCGATCGCGGTGTGGGTCGCTCTCTCCCCGAGCGTCCACCGCCGGCTAATCGGCCTCGGGCTCGTCCTGCTCTTCGCCGGCGAGATCGCTGCCTCAGGTTCCCGAGGTCCCATCTACGCCGGCTTCGGCGGTGCGCTTCTCTGCGCCGCCGTTGGTACGCGCACGGCGGCGATGAAGGCCGCGGTCTGCGTGGGTCTCGTCGCTCTAGCCGTCGGCTGCGTGTTCGTGCCGCGGCTCGAGAAGGCTGCGGCGTCGTCGGTGTCGCGGGCCTCTCCTGCCACAACCGTCACCGGCACTACCGCGGCCGCGCGCGGGATCGACGCGCAACAGGTTCTTCGCTTGGACGACGAGATCGGCCGTCCGCCTCTGGGCGCCTACAGACCCTCCGTTCCGCGCACGCTTTTCGGCTCGAGCGGTCGGGCGCAAGCGTGGGATGGCGCGCTTAACCAGGGCGGTTCGCGGCCGCTCCTGGGCTACGGATTTGGCACCGAAGACCGCGTCTTCACTGACCGCTTCTACACCTTCGAGGGGAATCTGCCGGAGAACAGCTATATCGGCACCTTCCTGCAACTCGGGGCGCTCGGCGCCCTGCTCCTCGTCGGGCTGCTGGTCGCGCTAGCGTGGAGTGCTCTACGCCTGCTGATCTCGGCCTCCGCGGCCCGCTCGGGCCCCGGCGGCGCGGCTGCCGGTGTCCTCGCGGCCGCCGTACTCGTCGGGATGACGCAGTCCGGGCTGGTGTCGGTCGGAAACATCGCCGCGTCTAGCATCTGGTTGTGCGCGCTCACCCTGCCGGCGCTCGCGCTGAACGCCGGGCGCTCATGAGCCCGCATCGCCCGCGTCTCCTCGTCTTCAACCAGTACTACTGGCCTGGACTCGAGGCGACCGCCTATCTCCTCTCCGAGCTCTGCCGCGAGCTCGCCCGCGACTTCGATGTCACTGTCATCACAGGCAGGTTACGCAGCCAGGCGAACGAGCCCCGAGTTATGCATGAGGGCGTGGAGGTGATCCGGGTCCCGTCCACGTCGTATTTCCGCGCGAACATCTGGCTGCGGGCGCTGAACTACGTCACGTATCTGCTCGGGTCGTCGTACTCGGGACTCAGGGAGGGACGTCCGAACGTCGTGTTGTGCATGACCGACCCGCCGGTGATCGCCGATGTGGCGCTGCTCGTCGCCCGCCGCTTCGACGCACCGCTTGTCGTCGTCAGCCAGGACGTCTTTCCCGAGATCGCTGTCGAGCTGAAGCGTCTCGGAAACCCCGTAGTCGTGAGCGTCCTGCGCGCGGCGATCGCCTTCTACCTGAAACGCGCAGACAGGATCGTCGCGATTGGCGAGACGATGCGGCAGCGGCTCGAGACCAAAGGCGCGCGGCCGGATCGCGTCAGCGTGATCCCGAACTGGGTCGACACAGGGTCGCTCGTTCCGCAACCGCAAGCCAACTCCTGGGCCGAGCAGAACGGCTTCGACGACCGTTTCGTCGTGATGCACTCCGGCAACGTCGGTCATGCGCAGAATCTCGACGCCCTCGTGCGCGCCGCAACCTTCCTGCGCGACCTCGGCGACCTGACGATCGCGTTCGTCGGCGAGGGCGCGCGCCGGGTCGCCTTGACCGAGCTCGCCGAGACCCTCGAGGTGACGGATGCGGTCTCCTTTCTGCTCTACCAGCCGAGGGATGTCCTTTCCCTCTCCCTCTCATCAGCGGACGTGCACGTGGTCGGTCTTGCGCGCGGTCTATCCGGCTACGTCGTTCCGAGCCGGCTCTACGGAATCCTCGCCGTCGGCCGACCGGTGATCCTCGCCGCCGACCGGGAAAGCGAGGCGGCGATACTGGTCGACGCGGTCGGTTGCGGCGTCGTCATCCCGCCCGGGCGGCCGGAGTTGCTTGCTCGGGCGATCCGCGCTGCCTATGCAGGTGACCTCGACTTGGCGGCCATGGGGGAGCGGGGGCGCGAGTACGCGGTCGCGAACGCCGATCGTTCGGTCGCATTCGAGCGGTATCGCTCTCTGCTCCAGGAGGTCGCGACGGCATGAGGCGCGTCCCGCGTCGTTGGATGATCGGCGCTGTCCTCGCGATCGGGGTCCTCGTCGCGCTGATCCCGATCGGTCGCTGGGAGCGCCATCGCCATGTGCAACACGAGCTGGCCGGAATCCGCGATGTGCTTGCAGCGATCGGACCTCTCGATCGGGCTCGGCCTGACGCGTACCGGATGGGTGTCGGTTTCATCATTCAAATGGACTGCCTTCTCTACGGTCGTGGCAAGAATCCCTTCGCGCTCGAGTTCTGCTTCGACGGGAAGGGGCGGGTTGTTGAGGCGATCGACCGCCGCGGCAACGGGCCGCGAATCTCGACAGTCCGAGAGGATCCATCGGCAGCGGACGTCACCATCAATCGTCCGAAGCTGGAGCGGCTGATCGCGTGGCTCGAGAGCCCTCGAAATTGAGAGCGGAGCGTACGGCTTGGACCGAAGCCCACCGATCGCAGGTCAGAACAGCGTTGGATCTCGCCGCGCCGGTTGCCCTTGCGCTCGCGATCATTGCGGCCGCCGCAGGATCAAGTGACCTCCCATCGATCGCGGCGGCGGCGAGGCCGCTACGAACCGGTCCGATAATCGCTCTGGGAGTCGTTGCGCTTCTACGGGCGATTCTCTTCCGCTCGGAATGGCGGATACGCCCATCCGTCATCGCGTCAGTCGTGCTGCTCACTCTTGTCTGTTGGGAGTCTCTCGCTTGGTCCGTCTATCCGAGAATCACTCTCAACCGTGCGCTCGCATTCTCCGCCGTTCTCGTAATCGGCATGCTGCTCGCCGGGACAGTGGCAACTACGCGACGGCTCGGCCAGAGGCTTCTCGCCGCGATCGGGGCTGCTGCCGGAGCTGTTGTAGCTGCCGGGTTCGCGCTTTGGCTTGTCGATTCGTCGATAGCGGTTCAAGCGTCCACCCCCGAATACCCGTCGCGATTCCGCGGGCTCGCTGGGGGACCTAATAGCGCAGCCCTGCTCCTCGCAATCGCGATGCCCATCGCCGCGAGCTGGCTCTTCTGCCGCGGCCGTTTGCGCCGACTCCTGTTTGGGATCCTTCTCCTCGCCTTCGCGAGCGAAATTGTCGCCTCGGGCTCTCGTGGCGCTCTTGCGGCTGGGTTCTTGTCTCTGTTCGTTGTAACTGCGCTGGCGCCGGCGCGTCGCCGGGCGCTCCTCGCTCTGGGCGTATGTGGCGCGCTCGTCCTGGCGGCGTGGATCTCGACGATTCCCCAGCCCGTGGCCGCATCGTCCTCGGGGACAACGACGCAGACGATCGCCTCACGGGGAATCAACGGCGAGGGTGTCTTACCGCTCGACGCGGAGATAGGCAACCCCTGGTGGACGCACAGATCGGGTGGAGTTCACCGCACTCTTTTGGGAACGAGCGTCCGGACGCGAGCATGGCGGGGGGCGATTGATCGTGGCCTCGAGCAGCCGGTCACCGGCTACGGATTCGGTGCGGAACAAGGCGCTTTCATCAACCGCTACTACGCCTTCTCGTCCGAGAATCCCGAAAACGGGTATATCGGGCTCTTTCTGCAAATCGGGGTTGCGGGGCTCGCGGCGTTCTTCGCGTTGGTCGCCTGTTGCCTCGGGCCGGCGGTCGCTTCCACCTTGCGGCACCGCAGAGATGGTGGCCTTTTCGCGGCAGGGGCGATCGGAGCGGCTGCCGCCGGGCTGCTGATGGGCGTGAGCCAGTCGTATTTCCATGGAAGCGGCAACATCGGATTCCTCGCCTTTTGGTGTTCCCTGCTCCTTGCGGCGTCCGTTTCCGTGCCGCTCCGACGGTCGGGCGAGCCGTGAGTCTTCCTCCGCAAGCTTGACTCCGGCCATGGCACCGCGGATCGCCCTTGTTCACTCGATGCGGTACTTCGGCTCGACTGAGGCCGGGTACCTCAAGCCCCTGCTCGAACGCCTCGATGGCCCCGAGTTCGAACCTTGGCTGATTGTCCCTGACGACCCGACGCTCGAGCCGTTGACGGTGGTTCCCTCTGTCCGTGATCGAACGATCCGCGTAGCGCTCCCAGCGTTCGCGGGTGCTGTCACGACCGTTCGGCACTACGCTCGCGCGCTCAGGTTGGTCAGGCCGGACATCGTCCACTGCATCGAGGTCGACCCGCCCGCGATGCTCGCCGCATGGGCGGCCCGAGTCCGCCGTGTCATCGTCACGCACCATACGCCCGAGTTCGAGCCACGCTACAACCTCACCGGGCGACTCCTGCGGCGGCTCGCATGGTCGACGCGTCCTCACGTGATCTTCACGTCCGAACAGGACCGCAGGACAGCACTCGCCCGAGAGCCGATCGCTGCTGAGCGCTCGGTCGTGATTCCGCTCAGCGTCGACCTCGAGCGCTTCTCGCGTGAGTACGCCACCGATCGGCTTCGCTCCGAGCTAGGGCTGGCCGGCGAGCGCGTGGTCGGAACGGTGGGCCTGCTAAAGCCGCAGAAGGCGCACGCGAACCTGATCGAGGCCGCCGTGCGCGTCGTCGCCGAAGAGCCGGACGTTCGCTTCGTCGTCGTCGGCGGAGGCGCCCTCTTCGACGCTCTCTCAGGGCTCGTTGGCGCGCGAGGGCTCGAAGGTCGTTTCTTCCTGCTCGGCCAGCGGGATGACGTCCAGGATCTCGTCGTCGGCTTTGACCTCTTCGTACTCTCGTCCGTGTTCGAGGGTATGTGCCTCGCCGTCGCCGAGGCCCTCGCGCTCGAGAAGCCGGTGATCGCGACGAGCGTCGGGGGAGTACCGCAAACGGTCATCGACGGGAAGACCGGCTACCTTGTGGCACCCGCAGACCCAGCGGCGCTTGCCAAGGCGATCCTCTGGGCTTTGCGGCATCCAGATGAGGCGAAGGCGACGGCTGTGGCAGGGAGGGAGCGCGTGAACCGGATGTACTCTCACGCGCGGATGGTCGAGGAGACGACGCGCCTGTACCGGCGGCTGTCGGCATGAAAATCGCTCTTGTCGGCTGCGGTGCGGCAGCCGAGGCCGTTCATATTCCCGCGATCGCGCGAATCTTCTCTCCCGGTGACGTCGTGCTCGTCGACCCAGACCGCCAACGTGCTCTCGAGCTGGCCCGCCTGCTCGGCGGTGGCGAGGTGGTCGGGTCGCACGGGAGGGTGCGGACGGAGGCTGCGATCGTCGCAGTGCCGAACGACCTGCACGCGAACGTCGTGACGGACCTGCTCTCAGCAGGCGTCCACGTTCTCTGCGAGAAGCCACTCGGACGAACGGCTGCCGAGGCGAGCGCGATCGCGGCGGCGGCACCACTCGGCATCGTCCTCGGCGTGGCCCACTTCCGCCGGTTCTTTCCCTCACTCGAGCTGCTCAAAGAGCTGCTCGACCGACGTTTCTACGGTCGCCCCGTCCGGTTCGAAGCGGAGGAGGGCTTCGTCTACGCCTGGGCGCACTCCGGCTTCATGCTCGACCGTGAGCGGGCCGGCGGTGGTGTCCTCATCGACCTCGGCACCCACGTCCTCGACGAGCTTCGCCACCTCTTCGGGCCACTCGAGCTCGAGCGCTACCAGGACGACTCACACGGAGGCGTGGAGGCCGACTGCCGCCTCCAACTCTCCGCCGGAGGCGTACCGGGCACACTCGAGCTGAGCCGCACCCGCACGTTGGGGAGCCGCCTCCTCGTCGAGTGCGAGGACGGCCTCGTCTCCGGGTCGCTCGCGCGAGGGGCGCCCATCCTCGTCGCCGACCGGCACGGAACCTCGCACACGCTCGAAGTCGACAAGGAGGTCGCCGGAGAAGACGGCGGGTATCTCGCCGCGTTCGAGCGGCAGCTGAGGCTCTTCCTGGACGCGGCGCGCTCAGGCTCGCCTCCGCCCGTCCCCGCATCCGACGCGATCGCCGTCGCGGAGTTCGTCGACGCCTGCTATTCGACGCGCGCGCAGCTGTCCCAGCCGTGGGTCTTCGAGACGCTGATCGGCGTCTCGGCCGTCTGACGTGGAATACGAGCGGGTCCTTGTCACGGGCGCGTCGGGGTTCGTCGGATCGCGTGTCGTTGAGCAGCTGACTCTCGCCGGTCACCTTCATGTCCGTGCCGGCTACCACCGGGCCGCTCGCGCGGCACGCATCGCACGACTGGGGGTCGAGCTCGTCGCAACGGATCTGCTCGACCCCCAGAGCCTGCGCGCGGCACTAGAGGGCTGCGACGCCGTCGTCCACTGCGCCTACGGAACGGAGGGGGCTATGCGCGAGACGCGCGCCGTGACGGTACGCGGGACGGCCACGCTCGCCGCACTCGCTCGGTCGGCCGGAGTTCGCCGGTTCGTCCATCTGAGCTCGGTGGCCGTCTGGGGTTTCGGGGCGCGTCCACCTTCGATCGACGAAACGCTGCCACCGTCGCCTGGGCGTCACGCCTACGCAAGTGCGAAGGCTGCCGCGGAGGACGCGCTGTCGGCTGAGGCCGCGCGTGGCCTTCCGGTGGTCGTTTTGCGGCCGACAAACGTGTTCGGTCCGCATTCACGGTTCTTCACGGTCGCGCTGATCGAGGCGCTGCGCGCCGGAGGCCCAGCTCTTATCGGCGACGGCCGGACGCCGGCCAACACCGTCTACGTTGACAATCTCGTGGCCGCAGTCATCGCGGCGCTGAAGCGCCCGGAGGCGGTGGGCGAGACATTCATCGTCTCGGACGACGACGGCGGCACGTGGCGCGACCTCTACGAGGCTTATGCGGCGATGGGGTCGCCGCCCTTCTCGATCCATTCCATCACTGAGGCCGAGCACCGTGCGCTGCGGGCGCGGCGACTACGGCTGAGCGACCTGCGCGCAGATCTGCGCGCACTGGCCCGCTCGCCCGAAGCCGGACAGCTCATCCGGGCAGCGTCGGAACGACCTGCGCTGCGTCGCGCTGCCGGACGCCTCCTACGCGGGACACCCGGCGGCCGCGACCGCGTCCGCGCCTGGGGCGTCCGGCCGTCGACTCAAGGGCCCTCGCCACCGGCTCCTCCGGGGCCGAGCCCCGAGCTGGCCCAACTCCAGCTCGCGAACGTCAGATTCCGCTCGGATAAGCTCCGCAAAGCCCTGGGCTGGGAGCCGCCGGTGCCGTTCGCGCAGGCGATGCGCCTGACGGAGGAATGGCTGCGGTTCTCCCGGCTCCCCTGACTGCGTATGCCGACGGTACTGAAGACCATCTTCTGGGGCTCATTCGGCCTCCTCGCCTGGACGCACGTCGGCTATCCGGTCGCGGCCGCTATGGCGGCGCGACTTCGTACGCGACCGCCGAGTAGGGCCGACATCGAGCCGAGCGTCAGCGTCATCGTCGCCGCGCACAACGAGGAGACGGTGATCGAGAAGCGGCTCGAGAACCTGCTCGCGCTCGACTACCCGCGAGAGCAGTTCGAGATCGTCGTCGCTTCCGACGCCTCGACCGATCGCACTGACGAGCTGGTGGAGAGCTTCGCCGATCGCGGCGTGCGCCTCGTCAGCTGCCCGCGTGGCGGGAAGGTCGCCGCGCAGAACCACACCGTGCCGCAGACGAACGGCGAGATCCTCGCCTTCTCCGACGCGAACGCGGGCTGGGCACCGGATGCGCTGCGGCGGCTCGTCAGGCCGTTCGCCGATCCAGAGGTCGCCTATGTCTGCGGCAGGCTGGTGCTCCAGGATGCCGACGGGACGAACCGCGAGGGTGTGTACTGGCGCTTCGAGACCTGGCTAAGAGAGCAAGAGTCGGCGCTCGGCTCGATCACCGGCGGCAACGGCTCGATCTACGCAGTTCGCCGGGAGGACTACGTCGACGTCGACCCGCGCTTCGGTCACGATCTTTCACTGCCGTACTTGATGGTTCAGCGCGGCCGCAGAGCCGTGTACGTACCGGAGGCTCTCGCATTCGAGAAGCCCTCCCGTGACATCGAGGACGAGTACCGCCGGAAGGTCCGCATGTTCGAGCACTGCTGGCTGATCCTGGCCAAGGGGAAGATGCTGCGCAGGCAGCCGCCGGGTTACCTCGCGGAGCTGATCTCGCACCGGCACCTCCGCTATGGAAGCGGGCTCCTCCACATCATCCTCCTCGGAGGGAACGCTGCACTCGTAACCGAGGGCCTCTTCTACCAGGTGACCCTCGCGGGCCAGGTCGCGTTTCTCGGCCTCGCCGCGGCGAGGCCGGGGCTGCCCCGCTACTACTCGCTCGTGACGTGGGCGACGGTCGTCGCGCTCGGCAATTACCTCCGCCAAGGCGTGCCGGCGGTCTGGGAAAAGGCGGAGGGGACACGCTGAACCGGCTGGTCGACATTGCCGGCGCGGCTGTCGGGCTGGTCGTCTCGACGCCGGTCGTGGCCCTCGCCGCGCTCGCGATCAAGCTCGAAGATGGCGGCCCCGTGCTCTACCGGCAGTCGCGGGTCGGGAAGGATGACGTCGCCTTCGAGCTCCTGAAGCTCCGGACGATGGTCGTCGAGGCCGAGAAGCTAGGAGCGGGCTACGCGCTGAACAAGGGCGATCCACGGATCACCAGGGTCGGACGCGTCTTGCGGTGGGCCTCGCTCGATGAGCTGCCGCAGCTCTTGAACGTCCTGCGCGGCGATATGAGCCTGATCGGGCCGCGCCCGACGCTTCGCTATCAGGTCGATGAGTACACGCCACACCAGCGCCGCCGGCTCGAGGTCCGCCCTGGGCTCACGGGCTGGGCGCAGGTGCGAGGCCGCGCGTCGCTGCCGTGGAGCGAGAAGATCGAGCTCGACATCTGGTACATCGACCACCGCTCGCCACGGATCGACCTCCAGATCCTCGCGCGGACTCCCCGTGCGCTCTTCACCGGTACGTACAAGGGCGCCACAGGAGGGTGGAAGCAGTAGTCCGTGCGACGCGTCAAGGCTTTCCTGGATTCGGTGGTCGGCACGCGTCTGAGGACGGTCCGGGTTCTTTCGGGGGTGGCGCGCGGCGTGCGCCTTGAGCTCGACCTGTCCCGTGAGAAGGCGTACTGGCTGGGTTCCTACGAGCGGCCACAGCAGGAGTTCCTGCGACGGAACCTGCGCGCCGGCGACATGTTCTACGACGTCGGCGCCCACATCGGGTTCTTCAGCGTCTGTGCGGCCACGCTCGGAGCGAGCGTCTACGCATTCGAAGCCGTCGCCTCCAACGCGGCACGCATCAGACGAAACGCTGAGGTGAGCGGGCTCGCGATCCAGGTTGTCAACGCGCCGGTCTGGGCAACACGGACGCAGGTCGCCCTCGTCCCAGGCGACTCCGATCTCGAGTGGCACGTAGAGGAGGGCAGCGACATGACCGCCGAGACGATCGATGCGTTCGCCTCGTCCCATCCCGCGCCTTCGCTGATCAAGATCGACGTCGAAGGGGCGGATGCCTCCGTGCTCGCGGGCGCCGCGCGCGTCCTACGCGAGCATCGGCCGACTCTGCTGTGCGAGCTGCACGGCGACGCCCAGAAATACGCCGTCGAGAAGCTCCTTGCCGGCTATTCGATCGAGCGCCTCGGCCCCTGGTCGATCGGCGCGACCCCTCAGTGAATCGCCTCGCCTCTGCCGCCGACCGTCTCAGGCGCGCCCCTCTCGGCGCACCGCTCCGCCGGGGGCTCGACCGGATGGTGCGCGGACGGCCGGTGGCCGTCAGGGTCAGGGCTGGTGTCGCGAGGGGCGCGCGGCTTCGCCTCGACCTCAGCCGCGAAAAGGCGTACTGGCTCGGGATCTACGAGCCGGAATTGCAGTCGTTCCTCGCCAACTACGTGAGGCCCGGCCAGGTCGTCTACGACGTCGGCGCCCATCACGGTTTCATCAGCGTCTGCGCCGCGAAGCTCGGAGCGACGGTGTTTGCATTCGAGCCCGTGCCGGAGAACGCCGCACTCTGCCGTGAGAACGCGCGGCTTAACCCCGGGCTGTCTATCACGGTGGTCGAGGCCGCGGTCTCGGCGAACTCGGAGCCGGTGCGGCTGCTGGCAGGGCCCGCGGGCGACAGCAACTACGTGATCGCACCCGGAGGGACGGTTCCGAGCGTTACGCTCGACGAATTCGCGACGGCGAACCCGCAACCGGCGCTAGTGAAGATCGACGTGGAGGGCAGTGAGGCGGACGTGCTCCGCGGAGCGAACAGGCTCCTGCGCGAGCAGCGTCCGCTGATCGTCTGCGACCTGCACGGTGAGGACCTTCGCTCGATAGTGAGTGGCCTGCTTGGCGACTACGATGTCGAGCCGCTCGAATCGCAGTGGCGCCTCATCGCCCGTCCGCGCCCGACACAGGGCTAGATTCCTGCTCGTGATTGCATGAGGATCCTGATCACCGGGGCCTGCAGCCCGACGCCGCGCGCCGTCATCCGGTCGCTCCGGATGAGCCCGCACTTTCGGGACGCGACGCTGATCGGGACCGACCGTGGCGGCAACTGGTTCGGGTTCTACGAGGGGCTCTGCGAGCGCTTGTACCGGGTTCCGGGCGCGCGCGATCACGGCTACGAGGACTTCATGTGCGACCTCTGCCGCGAGGAGGCGATCGACGCTGCGATCGTCACTCCCGAGGTCGAGGTGCTGTTCTGGAGCGGGCGGGAGTTCCCGGCCGCCACAGTGCTGCCCTCGGCCGCGTTCGTTGAGCTCGCGGTCAGCAAGCGCAAGCTCTACGACGCCCTGAGAGAGAGCGGGCTCGTCCCCGCGTACGGCATCGTCAGCCGCCCGGACCTCCTGGCCCGCCGGGGTCTCGACCTGGACGGTGAGCCCGTCTGGCTGCGCGACTACTCGGACGCGACCTCGAGCGGCGCCGGTGCGATCAAGGTCAGCGAGCTCGAGCAGGCCTACGCCTGGGCTTGCCTGAACCCCGAGATCGAGAGCTACATGGTTGCCGAGCACCTGCCGGGCCGGAATCTCGCCTGCTGCCTGCTCTTCGTCGACGACGAGCTGCGCAAGGTCGGCTGCTACGAGCGGGTCGAGTACTTCGGCGGGCGGCTCGTCCTCTCCGGGGTGACCGGGAACATCTGCTTCGGGCGGCTGCTGAACGACGCGCCTGCCAGACGGGCCGGCGAGGAGGCGATTCGCGCGATCGCCCGCCAGCTCGGCGAGCCGGCGCACGGGTTGTTCACCGTCGACCTGCGCGAGACGAAGGACGGCGAGCCGAAGGTGACCGAAATCAACGTCCGGCACACCGCCGCGACCTCGGCGCTCGCGGCCGGCGGAGCGAATCTGGTCGAGGCCCAGCTGCTCGCAGCCTTCGGCCGCTTCGAGGAGATCGGCGAGGTCGCCCCGGCCTTCGCGGACGACAACGCCATCCTGCGCGACATCGACGGCGAGCCGATCTGGCTCAGCGACTACCACGAGCCCGCGGTGGGCGAGTACGTCGGCAGGAGCCGCGGCTGAGGTCTAGCCTAGGTCGACCGCCCTTCGCTCCCGATGCGCGGTCTCTGGCTCTCCTTCACGGGCATGGGGTTTGTGACGAAGCCGCGCGGCCCTCGCGCGCCCTGAGGCAAAGATGCGTGCCGCGCCCCAGACGGCAAACGCCAGATAGAGGCCTCTGAGGGGGACGGTGTATCGTGCCTCGACGTGCCCGAGCGCGCTGATGAGGGTGAACAGGACAAGAAAGATCGCGAGCCCTCGTCCCGGGCCACCGCGGCGAAGAGCGAGCACGATCCCGGTTGCCGTGAGCGCGAGGAGCGCCCAGTCGACAAGCCGCAGGAACTGAAGCACGAAGTTACTCGGCTGGTACCAATCCTCGTGCGCCATCCAGAGGAAATACGACCGGTAAGCGACTTCCCAGAGCACGCCCCCCGGGTCGCTTTCGAGCCGCTTGAAGTAGAGCCTTCGCGCGAGAGTGCGCTGCTGGGCATCGGCTGCTACCAGGTAACGCGCATAGGCGTTCGAAGAGCTCCGGAGTTGCGAAACGGTTGGGGCGAAGGCGTGAACCGACGCGAAGTCGCGGATGAACGACGCGTCGGCAATTACTTCGACTCCGGTGTGGCCGAGTCCCTCTCCATGGGCACCGAGCAAGAGGGACCAGCCCGCGCCGAACCCAGCTAGGGTCGGGCGGCCGCTAACAGCCGCGTTCCGCCCGATCCATGGGCCGAGCAGCACGGCGGCGCAGCCGAGGCAGGCCAGTGCTCGACCGGCGCGGCGTGTCCACGAGCCGTTGGTGAGAAGCGCGGCCATGACTGCGAGCGGGACCGACAGTGCATAGAGGGGGCGAACGAGCGCCGTCGCGGCGCATAGGCCACCAGCGGCTCCCCACCAGGCCGCTGATCGTGCTTGCCACGCGCGGACGACCGCGTACGCGGAGAGAAGTACGCAGAATCCAGTGAGCGTTTCGGTCAGCACGATGGAGACGTACCGTTTCGAATACGGGTCGAGCGCGAACACTGCAGCGGCGGCCAGACCGATCCCCGGCCCCCAAAGCCGTCGCGCGATCACCGCCGCCAGAAGGACCTCTCCTCCCATTAGCAGCGCTTGAATGACGAACAGTGCGAGGCGGGAGGCGTCTCCTGTCCCGCCGCCCACGGCGGCCAGCAGCAGAGGAAAGCCCGGTGTCCGGTAAACGTCAGCCTGTTCCACGGCGAGAACCTTGCGAGGCCAGGAGAGTCCCGTAACGTCTACGGTATCCGCCGCGGAGGGCCTGTCCTGGGCGACCAGGCCCTTGACACTTCCTAGCGTCGATGAGTAGCTGCCGTGGAGGAGCTCATGGCCGAGCGCGGTGTACTCGGGCGTGTCATACGTCTCGTGCGACGAGACAAGCGGCGCGTAGAGTAGGCCGTGGGCAGCCCCAGCGAGCGCCGCGGCGAGTGCGTATCGGCAAAAACGGCGGTTGCTCACCGGCCGTGCTGTTCGAGGTCACGGGGCATTAGGCCTTGAACCTCCCGAACGAGGTAAAGGGGCCGCCGCTTCACCTCCTCGTATATCCGCCCAAGATAGATGCCGAGCGCACCGACGACCATGAGCTGGATTCCACCGATCAGGCAAACGGCGAAGACGATCGTCGTCCAACCCGGCACACTGGAGAAGTCGACTGCCCCGCTGAGGCGGAGGATGCCAGCAACGACTGCATAGAGGAAGGAGATCCCTGCGACGAAGAAACCGAAGACGAGGACCAGCCGCAACGGTGCATGCGAGAATCCAACCACGCCGTCGAGAGCGAGCTTCACGAGGCGTCTGGCCGGATACTTGGTCTTCCCCGCGAACCGCACGTCGCGCCGATAGGGGACTCCGAGCTGCTCGTAGCCGACCCACGCGAACATTCCCCGCACGTATCGGTTGGTCTCCCGAAGTCGCAGGAACCCCTCCAGCGCAATGCGGTCGACGAGGCGAAAATCACCCGCATCGACTGGAATGTCGAGATCTGAGAGCCGCCGCAGCACGCGGTAGAAGAGCGAGATCGCCGTTCGCCTCAGAAACGGCTCGACTGTACGATCCTGCCGAACCGCGTACACGATGTGCGCGCCGGTGCGCCAGCCTTCGACCAGGTCGAGAGCGACTTCGGGGGGGTCTTGCAAGTCGCCGTCCATGATGATGACCGCCTCGCCGGAAGCGTGGTCGAGACCAGCGGTAATGGCGGTCTGGTGGCCGAAGTTGCGTGAGAGCTGCAGCACTTTGAAGCGCTCGTCCCGGCGGCGGACCCCGGCGAGTAGCTCGAATGTCCGATCGCGTGAGCCGTCGTCGACGATGATCGCTTCGGCAGGGCCGTCGAGACGATCCATGACCGTAGCCAGGCGCGAGCACAACTCGCCCACCGTCTCTTGTTCATTAAAGAGCGGGACGACGAAGGAGTAGCGCGGGGAGTCGGCGCTCATGTTGCGCGGACCGGAGCAGCTACGACGATCAAACCATCGCTGAGCGAGGGGGCTGCAGCATAGAGCGGCCACGACAACGCTTGGTAAATGTTGAATCCTCGAACCTGGCTGCGCTCAGCGAGGCTCGCCCGAGCGTTCGGAAGGTATCGGGGATGCCGATAGAAGGCGATCCGTCGAACGAGCCAGCCGTGTTTCGTCAGCAACGTCTCAAGCGTACGCCTCGAGTGCCAGGCGACGTGATCGGCGTTCTGAACCTCGCATCCAGCAAACCCGAGCAAGACGTTGGTCAACGAGAGGGGGTTCGGGGTCGTGATTACCAGTTGCCCGTCGTCGGCCACGACAGCCTGCACAGCATCGAGGAAATCCCCCGGCCGGTCGAGATGTTCGATGAGTTCACCGGCAATCACGAGTTCTGCCGGCGGCAAATCGAGGCGGCGAATGGTCTCGGGTTCCTGACAATCCGCGACAAAGGCGGAAAATCCCAGCCTCCGCGCTTCCTCGACTCCTGCATTGCTCGTGTCGATGCCAATCGTTTCGGCTGCGACGGCAGCTATCTGCGCGTGCAGCCAAGTCGATTGGGCGAGCTTCTCGGCCATGCGCCCTTCATCGACAAACCCGAGATCGATTACGCGGCGGCCTCGCGCTCCGTCGATGAGGAATCGCGATCGATCAACCACTGGAGCGCGCGCGATCCGGCTCACTGACGTGGGCGGTGGAGCGGGCATCACCGCACGGTGAGGAGGGACGAAGCGCCTCATTTGGGACGACGCAAGAGGTAGTAGGCACCCATTACGAGGATCTCGCGGAGGACTCGGGCAGCTGCCAAGCCACGGATACGGAGCGGCGTGACCCCGTAGCGAACCGAGTACTCGGGGCGTAATGCGTAGAGCTGGCGATCGAGGAACTCAAGCCCCGCCTCTGAAAACGCCCGCTCCGCCCTCGCAATCGTGAGGCGCGTTCGCCGAACCGCACGCATGTCGGACACGGCATCTTCGGCCCTCATGTAGTCGTTGTCCTCGATACGCGCCAGACCCAGGACGACCGATTCTGGGAGGTAATGAAAATATGGCAAGAGTCGCGTGGCGTTCGATGCGAGCTGCTGGTGACCCCCAAACGGCGACCAATATGGCGGGAAGGTGACGAGCGCCTGTCCCCTTGGCCGCAGTCGCTGGAACACGACTCGCATCATCCGTTCGACCTGGGGAACGTGCTCGAGGACGTCGCAGAGAACGATCAGGTCGAAAAAACGGTTGTCTTGGTCGAGCGTCAGGAGGTCACGGTGTTCAAGGTGGAAACGTTCGTCCTCCAGGAACGGGGTCGCCTTGAGATTCGCCTCGTTTAGATCGAATCCCACACCACATGCCACACGTCCGTCCCCGCGGAAGGCGTCGAGAACGCCTCCCTGGTGACACCCGAAGTCGGCGACGCTTGCGCCAATGAGGTCAACACGCCTCTCGAGCCATGGGATTAGAACCTCGCGTCCAAGGCGTCGCTCATAGGCGAAGTAGGTTTCACCGCCGGTCAGGGTGGTGCTTCGCAAGAGGTTCTTTAGGCTCGATGACGGCATATGCGAAACCCGCTTCGGCTGGCGCCAGGAGTGTACGCGGGGCATACGGACTCACGACCGCCGAGGCTAGACTCGCATGGGTGTCCGGCGCGGGCTCGACCTCGACGGCGAGCCGGTCTGATTGCGCGACTACGCCGACGCCAGCTCCAGCGGCGCGGGCGCGATCAAGGTCGAGGAGTTCGAGCAGGCCTACGCCTGGGCCTACCTCAACCCGGAGATCGAGAACTTCATGGTCGCCGAGCACCTGCCGGGGCGAAACCTGGCCTGCTGCATGCTCTTCGTCGACGACGAGCTGCTCAAGGTCGGCTGCTACGAGCGAGTCGAGTACTTCGGGGGTCGGCTGGTGCTCTCCGGAATGACGGGGAACATCTGCTTCGGGAGGCTCGTCAACGACGCGCCGACCCGCGCGGCCGGCGAATCGGCGATCCGCACGATCGCCCGCCAGCTCCGCGAGCCCGCGCACGGGCTGTTCACCGTCGACCTGCGCGAAACGAAGGAGGGCGACCCCAAGGTGACCGAGATCAACGTGCGTCACACCGCCGCCACCTCGGCGCTCGCCGCTGGCGGCGCGAACCTCGCCGAGGCGCAGCTTCTGGCCGCGCTCGGTCGGCGGGACGAGATCGGCGAGGCCGTGCCCACGTTCGCGGAGGAGAACGCGATCCTGCGTGACATCGACGGCGAGCCGATCTGGCTCAGCGACTACCACCAGCCGGCGGTGGGCGAGTACGTCGGGAGGAGCGGCGTCCGAGGTGGCTAACCTGGATCGACGGCCCCATGCGCGGTCTTCCCCTCCTGTTCGTTGCGGCACTGATCGCGGCGCCCCCGGCCGCGGCGCAGCCGCGGCCAGCCAAGCTCGCCGAGCACGGGCTCGCTGACGCCGTCGCCGCCGGGCGGCTCGACGCGAGCGAGGCGGCCGGGTACCGCCTGATCGTCCGGCGTGCCGCGCTCGAGCTGAAGAAGCTGCCGCCGCTCAGGGCGCAGGAGCTCTCGGGCGTGATCGCGGACGTCGCCGCCGAGCGCGCCGCGTACACGAAGCCGCGCGCGCTGACCCTCTTCTCGATGCTCGCCGAGAACGCCTCCTACTGGGGGACACATGCGGCTCCGGCCGACGGCACGGACGTGATCGCCCCCGACGGCGTCCTCTACCGCTACTTCCCCGGCCACGGCCTCGTCTTCCACCCGCTCGGCAACTTCGCGCTGTTGAACAACACCGTCAGCGCCGGCAACATCGATCAGGCGCAGGTGCTCGCACAGGCTCTTCAGGCTCGGGCGATTCAGGTCGGGCGGGCCGACACCTGGGAGTACCACTTCCCATTCGCCGGTGGCACCGCGCCGTGGACGTCGGGGATGGCGCAGGCCGTCGCCGCGCAGGCCCTCTCGCGGCTGGGCGACCGGCTCGGGGACGACGCGCTGCTCGCCGCTGCGACGGCCGCCTACAGGGCGATCCCCGGTCACCTGCTTCAGCAGCTCCCCGAGGGACCGTGGGTCAAGCTCTATAGCTTCGACTCGGCCGTCGTCCTGAACGCGCAGCTGCAGACTGTGCTCTCGCTCGGCGACTACGCACGGGTCAGCCGGGACGCGGGCGCCGCCGACCTCGCCACCCGGCTGCAGGCGGCCGCCGCCGCGCTCCTGCCGAGCTTCGACACCGGCGCCTGGTCGCTGTACGCGCTCCACGGGAGCGAGTCGCCGCTGAACTACCACGAGTTCGTGGTCGGCCTGCTCAAACGGCTGGCCGTTCGCTTCGGCGACACGCCGTGGCGCGCCTTCGCCGACCGCTTCACCCTGGACGAGCTGCAGCCGCCGCTCGTGCACCCTGGCAAGCCGCTCGCCCCGCTCTACCCGGATCCGCAGGACGGCTTCAAGGACGACGCCGTGATCCCGTTCTACGTCTCGAAGCTCTCGAGGGTCACGCTCCAGGTCGCCGGCCAGGCGGTGACAGGCAGCTACGGGCGCGGCTGGAGCACGATCATCTGGTCGCCCGGCCTGCGCAACCCGGGCCTCTACCACCCGCAGTTGACCGTCGTCGACCTGAACGGCCACCGCGTCGAGCTGCCGCTGCCGGCGGTCGAGCTGCGGATCGACGCCACGCCTCCCGAGCTCACGGCGAGTGTCGAGCAGGGGCGGCTCGTCTGGCATGCCGTCGACCCGGGCACGCCTTCGCTGTCGATGAGCGTGCGCCTGGCTCGGGGCGCGAAGCACCGGGTGCTCGACCTCGGCGACGTCGGTCTGAACGGCGCGCGCCGCCTGAAGGTGCCGCCCGGCCGCTGGCGCGCCGAGCTCGTCGCCGCCAACTCGGCCGGCCACGCGCGCGTCGTGCCGCTCGGCGTGCTCCCGTGAAGAAGCGTCTGGTGATCGGTCTGAGCGCGCTCGCGCTCGCCGGCGTAGGCGCCGCCGCTGCCTACGTCCTCTACGTGCGTTCGCAGGGGGGCGACGTGCGGGGCTCGTCCACGATTGACTTCGTCACGACCGAGACGACGCCTCCTCCGCCGCCTCCGCCCCCGCCGCCGAAGCACCACCGGCGAGCCCAAGGGGTCGTCTGGCCGCAGTTCGGCTACGACACGGCCCGCACGCACTTCGCGGTCGGGAGCAGCCTGCGTCCGCCGTTCCGCAGGCTCTGGATCTTCCACGGCCGCTCGCTGATCGAGTTCCCGCCCGCCGTCGCCTACGGCCGGCTTTTCGTCGCGACCAGCACCGGGCGCCTCTATGCGGTCAGCGAGCGGACTGGAAGAAAGATCTGGGTGCGAACATCCGGCCGGTGTACCGCAGCCTCGCCCGCGGTCGCCGACGAGCTCGTCGTCGAGGTCTATCTCAACCGGCCGCCGTGCAGCTCGATGCGAACGGACATCGACGGTCGCGTCGGCGCCTACGACGTCCGGCGCGGCAAGGTTGTCTGGTCGCGGACGATCGGGCCGTCGGAGACCTCGCCGCTCGTCGCCCGCGGCCTCGTCTTCGTCGGCGACTGGCGTGGCGACGTCTATGCGCTGGCGCTCCGTACAGGGCGGATCCGCTGGCGCTTCCATGCGGGCGGCAAGGTGAAGGGCGGCATCGCGCTCGCCGGCGACAGGGTCTTCTTCGGCGCCTACGACGGCCACGTCTACGCGCTCGGCGCGGGGAGCGGGAAGCTGCTCTGGGAGGCATCGTCGCAGCCCCGGCTCGGCGCGCAGGGCACCTTCTACTCGACGCCCGCCGCAGCCTATGGGCGCGTCTACGTCGGCTCGACCGACGGCAAGGTCTACTCGTACGGCGCCGCCTCCGGTGAACTTCGCTTCGCGATCTCGACGGGCGGCTACGTCTACGGCTCACCCGCGATCTCGCACGAACGGGTCTACATCGGCTCCTACAGCGGCCGCTTCTACGCGCTCGACGCCGCGACCGGGGACGTGAAGTGGAGCTTCGCGGCGAACGGCCCGATCTCCGGCTCGGCGACGGTGCTCGACGGCATCGTCTACTTCTCGACGCTGAAGGAGCGGACCTACGGCCTCGACGCGGCGACGGGCAAGCTGCTCTGGAGCTTCCCGGACGGGAAGTTCTCGCCGGTCGTCGCCGACGAGAAGCACGTCTACCTCGTTGGTTTCGGGCGGGTCTATGGGATGGTGCCGCGGTGAGGTATCTCGTCACCGGAGCGGCCGGCTTCATCGGCTCGCACCTGATGCAAGCACTCGCCGATGGGGGGCACGAGGCGGCCGGGATCGACTGCTTCACCGACTACTACGACCCCGCGCTGAAGGAGGAGAACGCAAGTGGGCTGGATGTCCGCAGGCTCGACCTCGCCGAGGACGAGCTCGACTTCCGGGGCCTCGACGGCGTCTTCCACCTCGCCGGGCAGCCGGGTGTCCGCTCGTTCGGCGACGTCTTCCCGCTCTACCTGCGGCGCAACGTGCTCGCCTCGCAACGCCTCTTCGAGGCGGCGGCACGCGACGGGGTCAAGGTCGTGTTCGCCTCCTCCTCGTCCGTCTACGGTGCCGCCGAGCGGTATCCGACGCCCGAGGAGACGACGCCGCACCCCCTCTCGCCGTACGGGATCACGAAGCTCGCGTGCGAGCAGCTCGCCGACGCCTACGCTCGCGGGTTCGGACTCGACTGCGTCGTGCTGCGCTACTTCAACGCCTTCGGGCCCCGCCAGCGGCCCGACATGGCCTTTACCAGGATCGCGCACGCGCTGGCGGAGGGGAGGCCCTTCGACCTCTACGGCGACGGCGAGCAGTCCCGCGGCTGGACCTACGTCTCGGACGTGGTCGACGCGACGATCGTCGCGATGGAGCGAGCTAGCGGGACGTACAACGTCGGCGGTGCCCTCGAGGCGTCGATGAACGAGGCGATCGCGCTCTTCGAGCAAATCGCGGGCCGCCCGCTCGAGGTGCGGCGAGAGCCGCCGGTGCCCGGCGACCAGCGACGCACGGCCGCCGACACGTCTCGGATCCGTGAGGAACTCGGCTGGTCACCGCGGGTCGGGCTGGAGGACGGTTTGCGCGCCCAGTGGCACTGGGTCGCATCTAGAGTAGGCGCCCGATGAGCGCCCAAGCGAAACCCGCTGCGGTCGATCTCGACGCCGAGCAGGAGGTCGATTTCGGACGGTACTTCCGCGTGGTGTTCACACGCTGGTGGCTGCTGATCCTCGGCGTCGTCGCCGGCGCGATCATCGGCTACCTCGCCACGCTCGGCAGCGGCAACAACTACAAGGCCACGGCGGAGATCTACCTCGGGCAGCCGCTGAACATCGGCGGCGGCGCACCCGTCACCTCGGCGCCGACGACGATTGGGCTCGTCACGAACCTCGTCACCTCCGAGTCCGTGATCAAGCAGGTCGCCGCCCAGGTCGGGCTGAGGCCGGCGCAGTTGCGCGGCCACATCACGACGAAGCCGCTCGTCGGGATCACGGGTGCGAAACAGGGGGCGCCAGCGCCGCTGCTGAACATCACCGTGGACGGCAGGCCGCCGGCGAAGATCGCCGCCGCCGCGAACGCGCTCGCGAAGGTGATCACGACTCAGGTCGCGCCGTACTCGACGTCGAAGATCAAGACGCTTGGCGACCAGCTGGCCTACGACCAGAAGCAGTTGGACGTGCTGACCGTGCGCCTCGACCTGGCCCGCAAGAATCAGCAACAGGTGCTCTCCGACAAGAGCATCAACCCGACGGACAAGCTGATCGCGCTCGGGAACCTGAACTCGGTGATCACGCTTGCACTCCAGCAGCAGAATGGGCTGACCCAGGACTCCTTCCAGGTCCGGCAGCAGCTCTCGCTCGCGCAGAGTGTGGAGGCGAGCCGGATCGTCTCGACCGCCGCCGCCACCAAGACCGCCGCGCCGAGCAAGCGCACGGGCGTGGCGATCGGCGCCGTGATCGGCCTAATCCTGGCGATCGTCGTCGCGCTCCTCTGGGAGCCGGTCGCACGCGGCATCCGCTCGCGGCCCGCCGCCGCCTCTTAGGCTTCACCGATGCTCGAGGGGAAGACCGTCGCGGTCGTCGTCCCCGCGTACGACGAGGAGGCGCTCCTGCCGGCGACGCTCGCCGGGGTGCCGGAGTTCGTCGACCGGATCTACGTCGTCGACGACGCGTCTCGTGACGGGACCGCCGAACGGGGGCGAACTGTCGGCGATCCGCGAGTCGTCGTGCTGACGCACGCGCGCAACCTCGGGGTCGGCGCGGCGATCGTGACCGGGTACAAGCAGGCAGTCTCAGACCGGATTGACGTCACAGCCGTCATGGCCGCGGACAACCAGATGGCGGCCGAGGATCTCGGCACGCTTGCGGGGGCAGTTGCCCGGGGTGAGGTCGACTACGCCAAGGCAAACCGTCTCTTCACCGGCCAGGCCTGGGAGCTGATGCCGCGCCACCGCTACCTCGGCAACGCAGTCCTCTCACTGCTGACGAAGGTCGCGTCCGGCTACTGGCACGTGGCCGACTCGCAATCGGGCTTTACGGCGATCTCGCTGCCGATGCTGGAGCGCCTCGACCTCGACCGCGTCTACCCGCGCTACGGCTTCCCCAACGACATGCTCGTCCACCTGAACGTCTGGAACGCGAAGGTGCGCGACTTCCCCTCGCGGCCGGTCTACGGAGTCGGCGAACGCTCGGGGATCAAGCTCCGTTCGGTCGTGCCGCGGATCTCCTGGCTGCTGCTTAAGGCGTTCTTCTGGCGGCTGCGCGAGAAGTACGTGATCCGGGACTTCCACCCGCTCGTCTTCTTCTACGCGCTCGGCTTCCTGATGACCGTCGCGGGGTTCGCGCTTGGCGTGGCGGAGGTCGTCCTGCGCGCCCTCGGCAACCACATCACCGCGGCGACGATCGTCCTCGTCGCGCTGCTGCTGATCTTCGGGTCACAGTTCACGCTGTTCGCCATGTGGTTCGATATGGAATCGAACAAGGACCTGCGCTGAGGCCCGAGGCTACATCGGTAAGAAGCTGATCCGGCCGAAGCCGGCCTTCTTTGCCTCCGCGGCGAATGAGGCGGTCACCTTCTGCGGGATGTTGTAGAGCACCACGCGCCAGCTGTGCGCGCTGAGGCGTTCGATGTCGACGCCCTCGTGGAAACCGGAGCGGGCGAGCCGGGCACGAAGGGTGTCCGCGCGCCTGAGCGTCGTGTCGACGCCGAAGACGGCTTTGACGAAGCCCGGATGGTGGCCGATCAGGATGTCCGGCGGCTCGAAGGTGACAGGGAACGCCGCGGCTTCTTTCGCGAAATCCCTCCGCATGGTTGCCGTGTCGAGGCCGACGATCGTCACCTCGACGTCGTCGCAGCTGTCGTATTCGAAGGTGATCCCCTGGAAGCCCGCCTTGGTGGCCTGCTGCTTCACCACCATGGCCTGCGAGAGCGAGGTGACGTTTCCGAAGACGGCCTCCCAGTGGAGGCTCGAGTCGACTGGAGCGCACCGGTCGGGGGTTCGGCTGGTCGCAGCAGGTGCCACGGCCAGCGCCGCGAGAGCGAGAAGCATGAGCGCCGGCCGCACGCCGGTCAGTTGTACCAGGGAGCGCCGGGAGCCGTGTCTATCATGTGCCAAAGGTGAGCACCGCCGTCGTCACCGGCGGGGCCGGCTTCCTCGGTTCCCACCTTTGCGAATACCTCCTCGCCCAGGGGCACTCCGTCGTCTGCGTGGACAACCTCGACACGTCCACGCTCCAGAACATCGAGCACATCCGCGAGCCGGAGTTCCGCTTCCTGAGTCATGACGTCACCGAGCACATCGGCGTCGACGGGCCGGTCGATCTCGTCTTCCACCTCGCCAGCCCCGCGAGCCCGATCGACTACCTGCGCCTTCCGCTCCACACGTTGAAGGTCGGCTCGCAGGGAACGCACAACGCGCTCGGGCTGGCCAAGTTCAAGCGCGCACGGTTCCTGCTCGCCTCCACGAGCGAGGTCTACGGCGACCCCAAGGTGCACCCGCAGCCCGAGACCTACTGGGGCAACGTGAACCCGATCGGGCCGCGCGGCGTCGACGACGAGGCGAAGCGCTACGCGGAGGCCCTCACGATGGCCTACCACCGCCAGCAGGGCGTCGACACGTGCATCGCGCGGATCTTCAACACCTACGGGCCGCGGATGCGCCCGCACGACGGACGTGCGATACCCACGTTTGTCCGTCAGGCCCTCGCGGGACAACCTCTGACCGTGTTCGGCGACGGCTCGCAGACGCGCAGCTTCTGTTACGTGGACGACCTGATCCGCGGTCTCTACTCGCTCGCCACGAGCGGCGAGCACATGCCCGTGAACATCGGCAACCCCACCGAGTACCGACTGCTCGAGTTGGCCGAGGTCGTGCTGAAGCTGACAGGCTCCTCGAGCGAGATCGTCTTCGAGGCGTTGCCCGAGGACGATCCCCAGGTTCGCCAGCCCGACATCACCCGCGCCCGCCAGATCCTCGGCTGGGAGCCGGATGTCCAGCTCGAGGACGGGCTGCGGCGCACGCTCGACTCGCTCCGCCCGGAGCGCCTGCGTGTTTAGGCGGCTCGGAGTCCTCGCGGCGGCGCTCGTCGCCGCCGCAGGCCTCTCGGTGCCCGCGTCGCAGGCGTCCTCGCACATGCTGATCGGTTTCTTCGACGAGGCCCACGTGCTCTACGGCGAGCCGCAGTTCTACCTGCCGATCATGCACTCGCTGCACGCTCAGGTGATCCGGGTCGGGATGTACTGGGGTGGCAAGTTCGGGGTTGCGAGGTCGCGGCCCGGAGATGCGACCGATCCTGCAGACCCGGCCTACGACTGGACGCTCTACGACCGCACCGTTCTCGATGCCGGCGCCAACGGGCTCAAGGTGCTGTTTTCGATCTACGGCACACCGAGCTGGGAGAACGGCGGCGCAGGCCCGAACCACGCGCCGGCAAGCGCCGACGACCTGCGCAAGTTTGCGCTCGCCGCGGCCACCCGCTACAGCGGCACCTACCCGGGCCCGGACGGAAGGATGCTGCCTGCCGTGAAGCTCTGGCTGGCCTGGAACGAGCCGAACAATCCGGTCTTCCTGACCCCGCAGTGGCAGAAGGTCGGCGGGAAGTACGTCGTCCAGAGCGCGATCGCCTACGCGAAGATCTGCGCGGCCGTCTACTCCGGGATCCACGGGACGATGAACTCCGGCGAGCAGGTTGCCTGCGGCGCGACGAGCCCGCGTGGGAACAACAGCCCGAGCAGCGGCCGGCCCTCTACCTCGCCGCTCGTCTTCCTGAAGGCGGTGAAGACCGCCGGGCTGAAGCGCTTCGACGCCTGGGCGCATCACCCGTACTACGGCGGGCCGAACGAGAGTCCGACGACGAAGCCGCCAACCCTGCACGGCGTGAAGCCGACCGCAGTGACGCTGGCCAACATCGGCGACCTGATCAACCTCCTGACCCAGCTCTACGGTCACAAGCCGGTCTGGATCACCGAGTACGGCTACCAGACGAATCCCCCGGACCCGCAATTCGGGGTTTCGCTCGCCAACCAGGCCAAGTACCTCACGCAGGCGTTCGGCATCGCGCGGGCGAATCCCCGGATCGTGATGATGCTCTGGTTCATGCTCAAGGACGAGCCGGTCCTGAGCGGGTGGCAGTCCGGCCTGCTGACGGCAGCCGGGGCGAAGAAGCCGTCGTTTACGGCGTTCGCGAACCTGCACCACTGAGCCCCTCGAGACCGGCAGCGTGAAGCAGCGCCCGGTAGAGCCGGTCGACGTCGTCGACCAGGCGGGCGACCGCGTAGCGCGGCACGACTCGTGCGCGGCCCTCCACGCCCATTCGACGGCTCAGCTCCGGGTCCGCAGCGAGCAGCGCCAGCCGCTCGGCGAGCTCGTCAACTGCGCCCGGCTCGACGAGGAACCCGTCGACGCCGTCGCGGATCACGTCCGGGACGCCGCCGACCCGCGTCGCCACCACGGGCCGGCCGGCCGCGAGCGCCTCGATCGCGCTGACCGGCGTCCCCTCGTTGCTCGAGGGCAGGATCACGGCGTCGAAGGCGGCGTAGAACTGCGCGACCTCCTCTTGGTAGCCGAGGAAGAGGCAATGGCGAACGACACCGAGCTCCTTGGCCCGGCGCTCGACATGGTCGCGGTCGGGCCCGTCACCGACCATGCAGAGCAGCGCGTCGACGCCGCGCTCCCGTAGTCGCTGCAGAGCGAGGAGGACGTCGTCGGTGCGCTTGACGGCGGTCATCCGGCCGATCCAGCCAACGGTGAAGCGATCCGGCGCGATCCCCATCACGCGGCGCGTCTCGGCTCGTTGGCTCCCGTTCGCCGAGACGCGGCTCTCGAGCTCGATTCCCAGTCGGATGACCGTGAACTTCTCGCCCGGGGCGACCCCGAGGCGGACGAGCTCGTCGCGCACCTCCGGGCTGACCGCCACGAGTGCCGTCGAGACCCCGGCGAGCCACCGCTCGAGCAGCCGGAACAGGCCCGCCCGCAGCGGCCCGAAGTAGCCGCGCAGAACGTGACCGTGGAAGGTGTGGACGACGATCGGGGGACGTGCGGTCCCGGCCAGCAGTGCCGCCACCCGACCGATCGCGCCGGCCTTCGCCGTGTGCGTGTGCAGGATGTGCGGCCGGATCGTCCGTAGCAGTCGGGCCAGCCGGAACACCGCCAGCGCGTCCTTGATCGGCGAGATCTCGCGATGCAGCTGCGCGATCGTCACGACCGGTACGCCGAGCTGGTCGGCGACGAACGACATCGATTCTTCGCCTCGCGTCAGGCTGCCCGCGACGAGCGTTGTCTCGTAGCCACGCTGCTGAAGGCCGTTCGCCAGGTAGGCGACGTGCAGCGCGGGGCCGCCCATGTTCAGCCGCGCGATGACGCGTACTACGCGCACAGGCTCCCGGCCGGCGTCGACTCCCGCCGGGCGACGCCCGGCTCCGTCGCCGCCTGACGCCGCTGGCGGCACCGCGCTCTCCGGGCCCGTATTACTCATACTGTGCCCCCGGCTCGGCGCCGCCAGCGGCGCCCCCGGAACCTGTGGGCTCAGCCGACAAGCTGCTCCGCCGTCAGGCGCAGACCCTCCTCCAGGCTGACTCGCGGCTCCCAGCCGAGCAACCGTCTTGCCTCGGTGACGTCGGCCCAGGAGTCACGCACGTCTCCCGCGCGAGCCTCCAGGTACTGCTTCTCCACCTCGCGGCCGAGGACTCGGCCGATGGCTTCGGCCAGCTCGTTCACGTTCACCGAGCGCCCGGTGGCGACGTTCACCACGGCGCCGCTGCCCGCCGAGTCGGCCGCGAGCAGGTTCGCCTCGACGACGTTGGCGACGTAGGTGAAGTCTCTCGACTGCATCCCGTCGCCGTAGATCGGCAATGGGCGCCCCGCAGCGGCCTCCGTAATGAAGCGAGGCACGACCGCCGCGTATTGCGAGGTCGGGTCCTGGTTCCCGCCGAAGACGTTGAAGAAGCGGAGCGCCATCGTCTCCAGCGGGTAGACGCGGCTGAAGCTGACGCAGTAGCGCTCGGCGGCGAGCTTGGCGACCCCGTACGGGGAGATCGGATCCGGCTGCGCCGACTCGACGCGCGGCAGCTCACCGGAGTTGCCGTACACGGAGGACGACGACGCGAAGACCACGCGCCGCGCCCCAGAGTCGCGTGCGGCGAGGAGCACGTTCAGCGTCCCCTCGACGTTGACCGCGTTGGTCGTCAACGGGTCCTGGACAGAGCGCGGCACCGACGGAAGCGCACCCAGGTGGAAGACGACCTCGGCCCCTCGAGTCGCCGCGTGGACACGCTCGTAGCTGCGCAGCTCGCCCTCGACGACCTCGACGTCGAGGCCGACGAGGTTGGCCCGGTTGCCGGTCGCGAAGTTGTCGAGCACGCGCACGGTGTCTCCGCGCTCGAGCAGAGCGCGGACGACATTCGAGCCGATGAAGCCGCCGCCGCCGGTGACGAGGACGCTGCGGCTCATCGCTCGGCCACAACGTGGTAGTTCGCGAACAGCGTCCCCGGTCCCGGCTCGCGGAGCTTGCGCGAGCGCCGGTCGAGCGCGGCGGCGGCGTGGTTGATCCCCGAGATGACGCCGCCGGCGAGGAGCTTAGGCAACGCGAGCTGCGCGTAGAGCGAGACGATCATGCCGACGCAGGCGGCCGTGCCTGAACCCGGGCGCACGCTCACCGAGCGCCAGTCGCCGTTGTCGACGAACAGCTTCTCGAGGCCTGCGTGGGTCCAGCGCCAGAGATCAACCGGATTCGGATGGTAGAACTGGACGCCGTGCGTCGAGGCGAGGACCCGCCCGCCGGGTGCGACCACACGCGCGAGCTCCTGGACGACCTTGGCCGGATCGGCTGCGTGCTCCAGGACCTGGGTGCAGAGGACGACTTGGAAGCCGGCGTCCGGCACAGGCAGCGCTTCGGCAGTGCCCTCGAGCTCGGCGTTCGGGTTGTCGACGTCGACGCCGACGTATTCGGCCGCGGTGGCGAAGAACGGGTGGTACGGCTT
>JBBQTQ010000003.1:0-71361 GCA_038213135.1 Gaiellales bacterium | reverse complement strand
CCCCTCGGGCTGCTCGCGCTCGCAGATTGCGAGGACGTCCTCCGCGGCGAGGGGCTCGAAGTAGAGCCGGTCGGAGGTGTAGTAGTCGGTCGAGACGGTCTCCGGATTGCAATTCACCATCACGGCCTCGTAGCCCAGCGCCCGGAAGCTCTGCGCCGCGTGGACGCAGCAGTAGTCGAACTCGATCCCCTGACCGATCCGGTTCGGGCCCGAGCCGAGGATGACGACGGCCGGCTTGTCCGAGGGCGGCAGCGGCTCGTCGGCCTCGTCGAAGGTCGAGTAGTAGTAGTTCGACTCGGCCGCGACCTCGCCCGCGCAGGAGTCGACGCGGCGATACACGCGGCGCCCGCTCGGCGCGCCGTGCTCCTTGATCCGCGCGATCTCCTCTTGGAACCAGGGGTGGAGATCCTGCGGCAGGTCGTCGAGCGTCGCCCACGGTGTGACCGCGCCTGCGTCGAGCTCGCGGCTGCGCATCGCCTTCGTGAACGCCTCGGCGAAGGTGCGCCCGATCCCCATCGCCTCGCCGACCGACTTCATCTGGGTGCCGAGGGTCGTCTCGGCGCCCGGGAACTTCTCGAACGCGAAGCGAGGGAACTTGACGACCACGTAGTCGAGCGTCGGCTCGAAGCTCGCCGGCGTCGTCTTCGTCAGGTCGTTCGGGATCTCGTCGAGCGTGTAACCGACGGCGAGCTTCGCGGCGACCTTGGCGATCGGATAGCCGGTCGCCTTCGAGGCGAGCGCGGAGGAGCGAGAGACGCGCGGGTTCATCTCGATCACGCGGAGCTCGCCCGTCTCGCGGCTGCGTGCGAACTGGATGTTCGAGCCGCCGGTCTCGACCCCGACGGCGCGGATGATGGCCGCAGCCGCGTCGCGGAGCTCCTGGTAGGCCTCGTCGGAAAGCGTCATCTGCGGCGCGACCGTCACCGAGTCCCCCGTGTGGACCCCCATCGGGTCGAGGTTCTCGATCGAGCAGACGATCACGACGTTGTCCTTGCGGTCGCGCATCACCTCGAGCTCGAACTCGTCCCACCCACGGACGGACTCCTCCACGAGCACCTGGTCGATGGGGCTTTCTCGCAAACCGATCTCCACCTGACGGCGCAGCTCGAGCGGCGTCTCGACGAAGCCGCCGCCGTGACCGCCGAGCGTGAACGCGGGCCGAACGACTGCTGGCAGCGAGACGCCGCGTAGGTCGTCGAGCGTAGTGACGATCCTCGAGTTCGGCGCGCGTAGTCCGACCGACTGAACTGCGTCGCGGAACTGCTCTCTGTCCTCCGCGCGGCGGATCGCGTCGATGCTCGCGCCGATCAGCTCTACGCCGAGCGCGTCGAGCAAACCGCTCTCGGCCAGCTCGATCGCGAGGTTGAGCGCGGTCTGGCCGCCGAGGGTGGGCAGCAGCGCGTCGGGGCGCTCGCGGCCGAGCACGTCTGCGACGCCCTCGAAGTCGAGCGGCTCGATGTAGGTGCGGTCGGCGAAGCCCGGGTCGGTCATGATCGTCGCCGGGTTCGAGTTGACGACGATCGTGCGGAAGCCGTCCTCGCGGAGCACCTTCAGCGCCTGGCAGCCCGCGTAATCGAACTCGCAGGCCTGCCCGATCACGATCGGACCGGAGCCGATCAGGCAGATCGAGCGGAGGTCGCGCCTACGCGGCAAGTTCCTCGACCCACTTTTCGAGGATCGGCCAGCCGTCGTGCGGGCCGGGGCCGGCCTCGGGATGGAACTGCGCCGAGCGGGCGCGCAGCTCCGGGAACTCGAAGCCCTCGACTGTCTCGTCGTAGAGCGAGACGTGAGTCGCCTCCTGCTGGTCGGTCGGGGCGACCGCGAAGCCGTGGTTCTGGCTCGTGACGAGCACCCGACCCGTCTTGCGCTCGAGCACCGGATGGTTCGCGCCGCGGTGGCCGAACGGAAGCTTGAACGTCTCGTGGCCGGTGGCGAGGCCGAGCAGCTGGTGCCCGAGGCAGATGCCGAGCACCGGCACGCGGCCGAGCAGCTCGCGCACGGTGGCCACCTCGTCTGCGAGCGGCTCCGGGTCGCCGGGGCCGTTCGAGAGGAGAACGCCGTCGTGCCCGGCGAGCTCGTCCGCGTCGATGTCGTGCGGGTAGACGGTCACCTCGGCACCCTCGCCCGCGAGGCGGCGGAGGATCGACTGCTTGCAGCCGTAGTCGATGACCGCGACGCGGCAGCGGCCCGCGTCCGTGAAGCGGTAGGGCGCCTTCGTCGAAACCGCCTCGACGAGCGCACGGCCGCTCATCGACGGCTGTTCACGCACGACCGCGAGCGTCTCGTCGACCGGGTCGTCGCCCGCGACGATCCCCGCCCGCATCGCGCCGCTGTCGCGAAGCTTCAGCACGAGCGACCGCGTGTCGACGCCGGTCAGCGCGACGACGTCGTGGTCGCAGAGCCAGTCCGTCCAGGCCGGGCCGCGCGCCTCGCGCATGATCGCGCCGCGGACGTGCGGCCGCTTCGACTCCGACCGCGCCGGCGCGACTCCGTAGTTGCCGACCATCGGCGCCGTGAAGCAGAGGATCTGCTCCGCGTAGCTCGGGTCGGTGACGAGCTCCTGGTAGCCGGTCATCGCGGTGGCGAAGACCGCCTCGCCGAACGCGAAGCCCGGAGCGCCGACCGACTCGCCGGCGAAGACAGTGCCGTCCTCTAGCACGAGGTAGCTCATGCCACCACGTACGTGCCAGGCTGAAGCCAGGCACGCGATCCAGTGACGGGTAGAGGGCTGGTCATAGTTCGTAGGCGACCCTGCCCGCCGCGATCGTCAGCTTCACCTTGCCCTTGAGGGTCTGGCCGAGCAGCCAGGAGTTGACCGAGCGCGACCGGAAGCCCTGCTCGGTGACCCGCCAGCTCGCCTCCGGGTCGAACAGCACGAGGTTCGCCGGCGCCCCGACGGCGATCCGCGGCCGTTCGAGGCCGTACGCGCGGGCGGGCCCGGCGGACATCCGCTCGAGCAGCGTCTCGAGGGTGAGCACGCCCGGCTCGACGAGGTAGGTGTAGAGCGAGGCGAACGCGGTCTCGAGGCCGGTGACGCCGAAGGGGGCGGCTTCGAAGGGCACGTCCTTCTCGTGCCTGGCGTGCGGCGCGTGGTCCGTTGCCACGGCACTGATCGTGCCGCGGCGCAGCGCTTCGATCAGAGCCTTCCGGTCGTCCTCGGCGCGGAGGGGCGGGTTCATCTTGAAGTTTGGATCGAGACTTCGCACGGCCTCGTCGGTGAGGCAGAGGTGGTGCGGGGTGACCTCGCCGGTTGCTGTCACGCCGGCCGCCTGGGCCGCCTCCAGCGCATCGGCCGATTCTCTGGCCGAGAGGTGAAGGAGATGTAACGGCTGGCCCTCGTAGGCGGCCAGCGCCAGGTCGCGCTCGACCATCAGCGACTCGGCGACCGACGGGTAGCCGGTGAAGCCGAGCTCGGCAGACACCGTCCCCTCGTGGATCTGGCCGGAGCGCGAGAGGGTCGGCTCCTCCTCGTGTAGCGCGAGCCGGCGGCCGGTGATCGAGTGGTACTGGAGAGCGCGCCGCATCAGTCCCGGCGAGACGACCGGCCGGCCGTCGTCCGAGAAGCCGGCCGCGCCCGCGTCTGCGAGCTCGGCCATCTCGGTCAGCTCCTCCCCGGCCTGGTTCTTCGTGATCGCGGCGAGGAAGCCGTCCGGGATCTCGGCCTCGTCGCGCGCCGTCTCGACGAGCGCCCCCAGCACCGCCGCCGAGTCGACGACCGGCTCGGTGTTCGGCATCGCGAGGATCGCGCAGTAGCCGCCGGCGGCGGCCGCGGCGGTGCCCGAGGCGATCGTCTCCTCGTCCTCGCGGCCGGGCGTGCGCAGGTGGACGTGCGGGTCGACGAAGGCGGGCGCGAGCACGAGCCGCTCGCCGTCGATCACGCGGTGCTCGTTCGTGTCGAGCTTCGTCCCGATCTGGGCGATCACGCCGTTGTCGACGCGGACGTCGACTCTCGCGTCGACGCCCTCGGTGGGGTCGAGCACGTGCGCGCCGCGCACCACGAGGTTCTCCGGTCTCCCGGACTTGACGTAGAGCATTAGCGGTCACCTCCTGAGCAGATCGTGCTTCCCGATCGCGAAAAGCGAGCCGGGCAAGAACGCAGGGAGCGCTCGTAGCCGGAGGCTACGGGTGCGACTGAGGACGCCGCCCGGCGACGCTTTGCAGCGATCCGGGAAGTGCGAGCTGGGAAGGAGGGGACCGCCAACTAGACCACCTCCACTGCGTCGAGCCGGGCCACCTCGACCGGGCCGTGGGTGAGCAGGTCGTAGAGCACGGCCATCCGGACGACGAGCCCGGCCCGCACCTGGGTCGTGATCAGCGCGTCGACGGCGTCGGCGACCCGCGGGTCGATCTCGACGCCGCGGTTCATCGGGCCGGGATGCATCACCTTCTGGCCGGGCCGCAGGCGTTCGGGCGTGACGCCCCAGCGGGCCGAGTATTCGCGCAGGCTCGGCACGAAGTTCGAGCCGGCCTCCATCCGCTCGCTCTGCATGCGCAGGACGTAGACGACGTCGGCGGCGGCGATCGCGCCGATCTCGGTCGACACCTCGCAGCCCATCGCCTCGATCCCACGCGGGATCAGCGTCGGCGGGCCGACCAGGGTCACATGCGCGCCGCAGAGGACGAGCGCCTGGATGTTCGAGCGCGCGACACGCGAGTGGAGGACGTCGCCGACGATCGCGACGTGGACGCCCTCGATCCGGCCGAGCTCCTCGTGGATCGTGTAGAGGTCGAGCAGCGCCTGGGTCGGATGCTGGTGCTTGCCGTCGCCGGCGTTGACGACGTGGGCGTCGATCACCCGCGCGACGAGATCCGGCGCCCCGATCTGCGGGTGGCGGATGACGATCACGTCGGGGTCGTAGGCGCCGAGCGTCAGGGCCGTGTCCTTCAGCGACTCGCCCTTGTCGACCGAGGAGCCGATCGCCTTCACGGACATGACGTCGGCGGAGAGGCGCTTGGCGGCCAGCTCGAAGCTCGACGAGGTGCGCGTCGAGGACTCGTAGAAGAGGCTGACGACCGTCCGGCCGCGCAGCGTCGGCAGCTTCTTCATCTCGCGCTCGAGCGAGCGCTCGAAGTTGCGTGCAGTGCCGAGCAGCCGCTCGACGTCGCTCCGCGTGAGGTCGCCGATCGAGAGCAGGTGCCGCCGCTCCCGGCTCTGCGGGGGAAGGTCGTCTCGCATCACCCGGAGCTCAGGCATCGTGAGCCTCCCGGTGACAGCGGTGGATGCCTGGGTCGCGAGCACCAAGCCAGGCAAGGACGCAGGGAGCGTTCGGGCTGGGCAGCCCGGGCGCGACCGAGGACGCGGCATGGCGCCGCGTGATCGCGAGCCGGGCGCCGCCGACTGTCGCCGGGTGGCTCACAAGCCTCCCTCCTCGCTGATCAGCAGCACCTGGTCGACCTCGTCGACCTCGACGAGCTGCACCTGGACTCGTTCCTCCCGGGCGGTCGGGAGGTTCTTGCCGACGTAGTCGGGCCGGATCGGCAGCTCGCGGTGACCGCGGTCGGCGATCACGGCGAGCTGGACGCGGGCCGGGCGGCCGTAGTCGAAGAGCGCGTCGATCGCGGCGCGGATCGTGCGGCCCGTGTAGAGGACGTCGTCGACCAGGATGCACGTCTTCCCCTCGAGCGGGAAGTCGAGCCGAGAGTCGCGCACGACGGGTTGCGCGTGCAGCGGCGCCTCACCGCGGCGCACGTGGACGTCGTCGCGGTGGAAGGTGATGTCGAGCGTGCCGAGATCGACCTCGGTGCCCGCGAAGTCGTCGATCAGGCGGCGGAGGCGCTGCGCGAGCGGGACGCCGCGCGTGTGGATGCCGACGAGCGCGATCTCTTCGAGATCGGGATTGCGCTCGATGATCTCGTGCGCGATCCGGTGGAGCGTCCGCTCCAGACCTTCGGCATCGAGGAGGACACGCTCCGAGGGCGGCGCGTGAGCAGGCTGGCGCAAGACATCCACTCCTTTCCGGCCTCGCAGGACCGAGTTAAAGGGTCAGACCGTGTGGGAGTCTAGCGACCCGAACGGACAGCTCGTTCGACCGCGTGCCGGACGACTTCGTTGGTCAGCTCGTCCGGGAGCCCGTAGAGGCCGCAGACGAGCCACTCGACCTCCTCGACTAGCCGGCGGCCCTCTGCGAGCAGCGCGGAAACGAGATCCGCGCGCTCCCTGACCTTCTTCTCGAAAGCGTCGAGCTTGCGCGGGAGGAGAGTCTCCGCCGCGCGATCGCCGGCCTTGCCTCCGAGCAGCTCCTCCAGCAGGTCGAGCCGTCGTGGATCGCCCGTGACGCGTCCGAGCTCGCGCTTGCCGCGACGGAAGACGAGAGCCGTCGAGCCCTCCCTCGACGGCCGGCCCGTGCCCTCTTCCGCGAACGCGGCTTCGAGCTGGGGATCGAGCCGCACGGAGATCTTCTCTGAGGCCGGCAGCTCCGCGACGAGCGCCGCACCGTCGACTTCGACGGGGCCGTCCTTCCAGGGGTCCTTGACGATGCGCTCGAGATCGCGCACGACCGGCCGGTGCGGCAGGAGCGAGCGACGGTTCGCGGCGATCTCGCGGACGAGCTCGGCAATGCGCAGGGTCCGGGGATCCGCATTTCGGCAGCAGAACGGGATTCGTGCCATTGGTTTAGGCTCGTAGTCGCGCCAAATGTCTCGCGGATGTCGACCGCGAACCGCGTACCAGAGATCCAGCAGCTCGCTGTTCAGAACCCCGCACAGATAAGCCACGGACAAGGCGTCGTTGCGAGGCACGATCACCACAGCTGACTTGCCGGGTTTCCACGCCCCAGCTTCGTCGAGCGCGAACCGCCCGCGGTGCGTCCTGTGAAGTCCGATTACTTTCGCGGCGTCAAGATCGCGAGAATCTCTCGGCCAAGCCGTTTCCCACCAAGCTCTCTTTGTATTGCGAGCAATCTCGGCTCGCGTCGAGAGAATCGGTCGCCATAGATCGAGCGCCTTAAGAATGGGTTCCGGAACTCGCGCATCACGCTCAAGACGCACGAACACGACGTGGTCCGCGTCGTCAATTGCTCCGTACAGGATCGCTTCGGGCTCAGGAGCTTTCGCGAGGACATCGGGATTCATTGACCACGGTTCCCTCCCGGCGACCTCAGGAGACAATTGAAGGATCGGATCACCGAGTCTTGCACCCGCAGCCTCGATCTTGCTTCGAACATTGGGCTCCAGCCGTTTGCGTATGCGCGGCGTGTACGAGTCAGCGCCGGTTTCGATCCCCATGAAGATCCTGCAGGCGGCGCCCAGCGGCTCGATTCCTGCTTCGTTGTCCAGCTGGCGTCGCTCTATATGCACGACCACGCGTGAGGCGAGATCCCCAGCCGCATGCTTCACCGCCCACGGCAGCTCCGGCCGAAGCTCGCTCTGAAGCACATCGTGGACGTGAATCCCGCTCTTCCGGCCCGGCTTTCCACGTGCGCGGCGCGTCAGCTCGGCGAGCAGCTCGTCACGATCGGCCGGAGCCGCGCTCTCGTCTTCGAGCGCGACCACTCGCAGCTTGTGGGTCACGCGGGCGCGGGTCTTCGTCGCGACGAGGATCGCGCTCTCCACCGTCGGCGTTGGCGCGCTGCTCTCGGTCGCGAAGAGCCGGTAACTGCCGAAAAGGAATAGCTCGTCGAGCCGTAGCTCGCCGGCGAGCTTCTCGCGCAGGAAGGCGGCGGCGCCGGCGTTCATCCAGCCGGCGGGCGTGATCACACAAAACCGGCCGCCGGGCTTGACCTTCTCGACGGCGAGCCAGAGGAAGTAGTAGAGGTAGTCGGTCTTCCCTCGGTAGATGCCTTTCCAAGCGGCGATCTTGCGGAGGCGGTCGAACAGCGGCTTGTTGTTCGCCTCGCTGACGTAGGGCGGATTGCCGACGACCAGGTCGAAGAACCCGTCCTGCCGCAGGCGCTCGCGATAGACGTCGCGTTTCTCGCCCGTCAGTGGAACGAGCCCGATCCGATCGTCGTCCGGGAGCTCGGCCAGGTCCGACCGCAGTTCGGGCTTCACATCCAGGCTCGCTGCTGCCGCACTCTTCGCCGAAAGCGTGTCAACGGGGAGCACGCCGAGAGCCCCGAAAGACGCGACAGCATGGTGCTCGGCAGCCCGCAGCGGCCCGAGCAGCCGGGAGACCTGGAGCAGCAGGTTCACCTCGGTCAGGTAGTAAGGGAAGGGACTGATCTCGCCGCCGGTGAACCCGGCGACGATGGCCGTCAGCGCCTCACGGAGGCTCTTCGCCTCGTCCGGCTGAACCGCGTCGATGATGCGGCGAGCCGCCTCGACGAGAAAGCCGCCCGAGCCCGTGGCGAAGTCGAGCACCTGCTTGGGCTTCCGCTCGTCGCCCTCGATCCGGAAGACGCCGTCGCCGCGATCCTCCCGGAAACCGGCGCGGTCGAGCATGAACCTGACCACGCTGCGCGGCGTGAAGAACTGTCCGAGACGGTCGCGGTCGATGGCCTCGACGTAGGTCTCGTACAGCGCGCCGAGCACGTCCGCATCGAGCTTTCCGAGCGGCTCGGGTGCCAGCGCGTAGAGCACGTCGACGAGAGCCTCCTCGCGGGGGTGGTACCAGTCGTAGTTGTTCTCGCGCCCGAACAGCCAGGGGTACTGCTGGTAGCCGTGGAGGAAGGCTTCGTCGAGCACTTTCCGCGCGTCGTTGTGCTTCCGCTCGTACCAGAGCTCGAAGCCGCCGTCGTGCAGGTAGGACTCGACGAACTGGACATCCTCCCAGGCGCGGTAGAGGAGGATCCGCGTCAGCGCGAGATAGGCGACGCGCAGGAGGTACTGGCGCCAGCTGTGGGCCGGCAGCCCCTCCGTCGATCTCCACGCCTTGACCTTCTCCGGTAGCTCGGCCGGACCGGTTCCCGGTGCGAGGTCGTTCGCGAGCAGCTGGAGCTCCTCGAGCAGCCTTCTCTCTCGCGAAGGCTCTGCGTCCAGCAGGTGATCGAGCTCGATCACGATCGCTCCGGCGTCCTCCGCGAGACGAACCGAGAGGCGACGAAGGCGTTCGACGAGATCGTCGACGTCAACTCTGAGGTCCTCCTGCTTCAGCCGTTGCGACCAGCTCGGCTGATCGGCGATCCGAACGACCTTCTCCTCCAGAGTCAGCGTCTGGTGGCCGAACGTCTGGCAGAACGCCATGAAGCGGTCGAGCTCGGTGGCCGGCAGTGCCTCGCCGCGGGCAAGCTGCCAGAGCGGCAGGACGTGGAACGAGAGAGCCTCGTCGAAGCCCGTCGCGTGGGCTCGAAGGACTCGGAACTCTCTGAGGTTGAAGAGGATTCCGAAGTCGAGCCGCCGCTGAGTCATGTAGCCGCGAATCTGGGCTTCGTGCTTGAGCAGGTTCTCGTCCGAGCTCTTCGAGTCGAACACGAAGGGATGAGCCAGGAGGTCGTCGGGCGTGAAGTCCGGCTTCTTCCCGGACTTGCCGAGCTGCTCCAGGTATGAGCCAGGCGGGAAGCCGAGGACTCGCTCGATGATGGTGCGCAGCACCGGCCCGGTGAGGATCAGCTCATCGGCCTGCGAACCCTTGTTGGCCAGATACTTGGCAAGGTCGCTCGCCTGACGCAGCTTTCGATAGATCGCGCCATACCCGTCGATGGCCGCCTGGAGCGTCGCGAGCTTCTTCTTCTGCTCGGGTGTGAGAGTCGTCACAGTCTCGATTCAGACTCTTGACGATGTCGGCCGGAGCCGCCGCTAGCATCGCCCACGTGTCCGTCAATGCCGCCCAAGTTCCGGTCCTCGAGGAGCTGTCGAGCCGGGAACTGGAAGCTGTCGTCGGCGCGGCTACCTGGTATGCGAAGTACCACGAGCGCATGATCGCCGAGCTCGCGGACGATCGATCCGCGCTGGCCGTCGGCAGGCGAGACCGCTACCAACAGCTCTACAACGGTCTGGCAAAACTCGGCGTTCGACTGCGGCGGCCCGAAGGCATCACCCCGCCCCTCTAGCGGCCGCGGCGGCGATCAGCCAGTTTCTCGTCGATCGGACGGGGTCGGGCAGCTCGCGCTCGGCGCGCGCGAGGCCCTCCTCGTACTCGTCCTGCGGGATCAGCTCGAGTGTCGAGATGTGGCGGGCGCGGATGCGCTCGAGCACGTCGTCGCGGCTCTGGACGACCTCGCGGCGGTGCTCGGTGAAGCGCGGCGGGTCGAAGCCGGCGTCCGTGAGCTCTGCGGTCAGCTGCTCGGGCGCTGGGAAGCGCTCGCCGTCGATCCGGAGGATCGAGGGGAAGAGGCGGTTCAGGTAGAAGCCGGCGAAGTGCTCCGGCGCGAAGGTGACGACGGCGATCCGGCCGCCGTCGGCGAGCACGCGATGCGCCTCCGCGAACGCTTGCGGGCGGTCGACCAGGTGCGCGACGAGCTGGAAGACGACCCGGTCGAACCAGCTGCCCTTGAACGGCAGCGACTCCGCCCGGGCCCGCTTGGCAGCGACCGACTTGGCGCGCGCTGCGGCGACCATCTCGGGCGAGGCGTCGACGCCCCAGACCCGGAAGCCGCGCTCGGCGAGCGCCGCGGCGAGGCTGCCCGTGCCGCAGCCGACGTCCAGCAGCCGGCCCGGCGCGCCGAGAACGAGGAGCAACTTCTCCAGCAGCTCGGTGTCCGTTGGGCGGAGGCGGTCGTAGCTCGCCGCCAGCCGGTCAAAGTCGGGCTTCGCGGTTACGGCTCGGCGATCAGCTCGTCGGGGTCGCTCATCGTCTCGATCGCGTGCTGGGCGGCCTCGACGTTGCTCTCGTCGACGAGCACCTTCTGCGGTGCGTCCTCGGTCGCGCTCGGGTGATGGTCGACCGCGGTTTCGAGCTCGGACTCGATGCCGGCAGCGCGGAGGATCGCGCGGATCTCCTCGGCGGAGGTGACGTCCTCTGCGAGTGCGACTTGCACCATTCCGGTCACAACGGGCTCCCTTCGGCGATCGGCACCGGTTCCTCGGCGCGGCGATGAAGCGCCCCGCCCTTCAGAAGCTTAGGCGTGCCGCGCTCCCTGAAGGGGAGGTCGATGATGTCGAAGTCCCTCGGGACGACCGTTTCCGGGAAGACGGTGCGAGCCTCGCGCGCGACCTCGGGCCCGAAGTAGCGGCTCGAGAGGTGCGTCAGGGCGAGCATGCCGACCTCGGCGTCGCGCGCCAGCTCGGCGGCGTCGATCGCGGTCGAGTGCGCTGTCTCGCGGGCGCGCTCGCGCTCCTCGTCGAGGAACGTCGCCTCGTGGACGAGCAAGTCGGCGCCATGGACGGCCGGCAGGATGCCTCGCTCGGGCCCAGTGTCGCCCGTGATTGCCAGCTTGCGCCCCGGCCGCGGCGGCCCGAGGACCGTGTCCGGCGTGATCACCCGGCCGTCGGGAAGGGTGACCGGCTCCCCGTGCTGGAGCGTGCCGCGCTCCGGGCCGGACGGGATACCGAGCGCGTCGGCTGCGGCGACGTCGAAGCGCCCCGGCCGCGGGTACTCGACGAGCGCGTAGCCGATCGCCGTGACGCCGTGCGACACGGCGAAGGTCTCGAGGTAGTAGTCGCCACGCTCGAGCCTCTCCCCCGGGGCGAGCTCGACGAGCTCGTACTCGTAGGTGAGCCGCCCGAAGATCCGGCGCAGCGCGCCGAAGAGCTCGCGCAGGCCACGCGGCCCGTAGATCTTGATCGGCACCTCCCGCCCGCGCAGGGCGAACGTCTTCAGCATTCCGGGCAGACCGAGGTAATGGTCGGCGTGGTAGTGGGTCAGGAAGACCTCGCGCAGATCGACGAGCCCGACCGCCGAGCCGAGCATCTGGCGTTGCGTGCCCTCCGCGCAGTCGAAGAGCAGCCGCTCACCGCCGCGGCGCACCATGAGCGCCGTCGGCGAGCGCTGCGCCGTTGGCATCGAGCCAGCGGTGCCGAGGAAGACGACGTCGAGGTCCACCCGCCGATTCTAGGCGCGGCTCCTCTTCGCCCCCGTCTACGGAAGGAGCAGCTTCCGCCCTGGATTGAGCAGCGCTCCGCGCAGATGGTTCAGGTGCTCGAGCTTCCAGATCCCCTCGCGCGGGTCACCCGCGTAGTGCGTCGTGGCGATCGACCAGAGCGTGTCAGTTGCCTTCACCACGTATGTCTGCTGCGGCCCCGCCCCACCCGAGGGACGTGCCGCGAATGCCACGATCGCGGCGACGACGGCGAGCAGGGATGCGATCCTTACGAACATCTGTTCGCAAGTCTAGAGCGAACGCGTGTTCGTGTCAAGGCAACTATCCCTTCGAGCGAGAGGCCGCTGCCGTGGGCCAGCGATCGGGAATGTCGCGCGAGTTGACGCCTTTTATCGAGGCGACGGCAGCTCGAGTTGATTCAGCGCACGCTGGGCCTGGGCGCGAAGGCTGCTGGTCGGATGTGACCCGAAGTAGATGCGAACGATGACGGAGTACGCGTGACCGGGGCCAGAGCCTGTCAGTTCGTACTCGCCGCCCGCGACGTATGCCGCCTCGCAGCAATCGAAGCGTCTCGCCCTATCGACGTCAAGGCGGATCGGCTTCTCCCCGGTCTCAGGGTTGAAGATCACGGCCCATACGATCACGGCGTTCGACGGCAAGTGAGGGAGCGTCTCGTTCGGAGGGTCGGCGGTCGCGTGGTCTCGGTAGCGAACGTTCTTTGCGATCCACCCTGCCGACTCCAGCGGTGCGGTCACTCGGGTGCCACGGCCAACGTACACCGAGTGCGTGTTGCCGCTCGTGCCGGTCTGCCATCCAGGCACGGGACGGAACTCAAGGGAATCGGTCCAGGGAGCAAGCGTAAGCGCCAGGAGGAACGCGATCATGCCGAGACTCTACGACTCGGAAGGCGTCAGCGGCCCCCCAAAGACCGTCGTGTGCGCGAGTGATGGGAATGTCCTTTGGGCGGCGGACTGCGGTGCTAGAAGTCGACGTAGAAGTCGAATGGCCGCGTGTCCGGCGATTCTGAGGTGCGGGTCACGGCCCACTGGTGCAGATCATCCGCAGCTGAAACCTCTTCGACCGTCCACCCGAGATTCGTCAGGCAGAAGGAGACTGCGCGCCCGACTGCGGGCAGCTGGTAGTCGTCGACGAACACGATTCCTCCCGGGCGCACCAGGCGCCCAAGGTAAACCAGGTCGATGAAAACTCGGTCGAAACGGTGGTTGCCGTCGACGAACGCGGCGTCGAAAGTCCGACCTTCACTCAGGAATCGTGGCAGTGCAACCTGCGACTCCTCTGCGTGGTACTCCACCAGCTCCGCCAGCCCCGCTTCGTCGAGGAACTGCAGTCCGCAGTTGGCGAATCTCGTCGCCTGGTACGGGTCTACGACGACGTGTCGGGCGGTCGTGCTGCCGTTCGCGAGCAGGCCTTCGCAGATGAACAGCGCCGTACGGGTCGCGCGTTCGCGTATGACCCAGTCCCGCAACGCCTCCCCCTCGACAGCGCCCACGGCAACGGGGAACAAGCTATGAGCCGTGCCGTCCCCCGCGACGGCCGCACCATCACGAACCAGACGCTCGATTACATGGCGCACCCGCTGCCGCGCCGCGCCTCGATCCGGACCGTCCGCGGTCACCACACAAGGTTCACACGGACAGGTTCGCGAGACAAGCCCGCAGCGTGCGCCAGTGTTCGAAATGTCCCCCGACGGTGGTCAGCCCTCCGATTCACCCCTGGAGAAGCGCTCCCACGCGGATTGCCGTGACATGCCGAGGGCTTCCCCGACGTGTGCCCAAGACGCGCCGCGACGGCGAGCCTCTCCGACTCAGCGCTGCAGCCCGCCCTCGGCTTGCGATGCCACTGAGGCGATCCGAGGAAGGCGACGGAGAACCTCGCCGTCGGTCATCGACTGCCAAGACGGGAGCTGCGACTCGCTCGCGTCAGGTCCCGGAGGAGCGTGGTCAAGGATGCCCACGCAGACGCGGACACACTGGTCGCAGAGTAGATCCCTGGCCCGGCGATCATCTTGTTGACCTGGGGCGCCAGCTTCTGGCAGAAGGAACACCGAACCGATGACGCCGCCTGCGCGGATGCGTCAAGCACGAAGCCTCCTAGGATGTCAAGCCGTTCAAAAACGCGCCGTCCCGGTACACGAGCTCGCCGTCCGCGTAGACCTCGCTGCTGCCGCGGAGGTCGCAGATCATGTCCCAGTGCAGCGCCGAGCGGTTGAGGCTGCCGCTCTCCGGATAGCCGGTGCCGAGGGCCATGTGGATCGTGCCGCCGATCTTCTCGTCGAAGAGGATGTTTCGCGTGAAGGTCGAGATCGCCGGGTTGAGGCCGAAGGCGAACTCACCGAGGCGGCGCGCGCCCTCGTCCATGCCGAGCATCTGCTCGAGCAGCTCCTGACCGCGGCTCGCGGTCGCCTCGACCACCTCGCCGCCCGCGAAGCGGAGCATCACGTCGTCGACAGCGCGCCGGTTGAAGACCGCCGGGAAGGTGAAGCGGATCGTCCCCTCCACGCTCGTCTCGACCGGGCCGGTGAAGACCTCGCCGTCGGGGAAGTTCTCGTGGCCGCGGCAGGGGATCCAGGTCCGCCCCGCCACACCCAGCGTCAGGTCGGTGTCCTCGGCAACGACGCGCAGCTCGCTCTTCTGGTCGAGGAACGCCGCCACCGCCTCGACGTGCTCGCCGAAGCGCTGCCAGCGCTCGATCGGGTCGCCGTCGTCGAGGAAGCAGGCGCGATAGACGAAGTCCTCGTACTCGCGTAGCGACATTGCCGCGTCCTGAGCCGAGGCGTCCGTCGGGAAGGCGCTGAGCGCCCAGCGCAGCTCCCCGGCTGCCGCGCGCTCGAGCGAGCGGTTCGCGACGGGCTCCGTCGTGCGCGAGTAGCGAGCGACGCGCGCCGGATCGACGCTCGTCAAGCCGCGCGTGTTCGTCGGCCCTTCGATCGCGATCCGGACGTCGGCGTCCTCCATCTCGGCGACGCGGATCGGGCTGAGCCAGTCCAGCTGCTCGTCGGAGGCCTCGCGGTAGAAGATCTCCGACAAGCCTGCGGGCGAGACTCTCGTCGTCGGGAACGCGCCGGCGGCCAGCGCGCGCCGGTAGAGCTCGAGGACCAGCGGGGTCGCGAGCTCCGGCGCCTCGATCAGCACGCGGTCGCCCTCGCGCACCGAGGTCGAGTAGTCGACGAGGACGTCGGCGAGCCGGCCCAGGCGCTCGTCAGACATGCTCGAGCTCTGGCGTTTGCAGGAACGAGCCGGCCTTCCAGACGAGCTCGCCGTCGGCGTAGACCTCGCCCTCTTCCCGCAGGTCGCAGATCAGATCCCAGTGCAGGGCGGACTTGTTCTCGCCGCCCGCCTTCCCGAAGCCGGCGCCGAGCGCGACGTGCATCGTGCCGCCGATCTTCTCGTCGAAGAGGATGTTCCGCGTGAAGCGGTCGATCTCGTAGTTGAGCCCGAACGCGACCTCGCCGAGGTAGCGCGCCTCGTCGTCGACGTCGAGGATCGAGTTCAGGTACTCGCCGCCGCGCGCCGCCTCGGCCTCGACGACCCGGCCGCCCTCGAAGCGAAGCCGGACGTCCTCGATCTCGCGGCCTTGGAAGAGGGCCGGGAACGAGAAGCGGATCTCGCCCTCGGTCGCGTGCTCGACGGGGCTCGTGAAGACCTCGCCGTCGGGCATGTTCTGCTTCCCGTCTGCGACGAGCCAGGTGCGGCCCTCGGGCGAGACGGTCAGATCCGTGTCCGGCCCGACGATCCGCAAGGACGAGCAGGACGAGAGGTCGCGCGCGCGGGCGTGGAGCTCGTCCGAGACCTCGCGCCAGTGCGCGGCGGCGTCGCCCTCGTCGGCGACGTGGCAGGCGGAGAAGACGAAGTCCTCGTACTCGGCGAGCGACATCTCCGCGTCCTGGGCGTGGGCGTTGGTCGGTGAGAGCGCGCCGCACCAGCGAACCTCGCTCTTGGCGACGCGGTCGAAGAACAGCGCCGTCAGCTCGCGGCGCGCGGCCAGGCGGCGGCGCTGCCGGTCGGGGTCGACGCCGGTCATCGAGCGGGTGTTGGCGTCGCTCCAGATCCTGATCAGCGCGTCGACGGTCTCCATCTCCTGGTACTCGACCGGCGAGACGTAATCGAGTTGCGCCTCGGAGCCCTCGGCGATCAGGTACTCGGCGAGCTCGGAGACCTGGGCGTTCACGTACGCGTGCGCGCCGCGCCGGACGGCTTCGCCGTAGAGGGCGACGAGGAGAGGCGAGCCGGCGAGGGAGCCGTCGATCCGGACGATCTGTCCCGCCTGCAGCTCGAGCGAGTAGCCGGTGATCAGTTGCGCGAGCCGGTCGTAGCGCGGGTCGTTCACCGGCTGCGTCTTATATCAACCTGCGCCCAGTCCAGCGGTGCTGCCGACCTTCTGGGTCGTTAGCACCAAGCCAGAGGCCGCGCTCGTTCGCAGGCCAGGCTGGTTGCCTGGTCAAGGGCGAGAGTGGCCTCTGGCGCCGCGTGATAGCGGGCCAGAAGGCGGCGAGCATTGCTGGACTGGGCGCCTAACCAACTCGGAAAGCCGGGCTGACGAGGGTGGTTACGCGCGAGGGGTTCACCGTCGAGGAGAGCCGCACTCCGTAGACGTACCAGCCCGGGTTGAGCGTGCCGTCGAACTCGAAACGGGTCGAGAGGCCGGCCCTCAGCGTCGCAGCGGCGACGACCACTGGCCGTGGTCCTGCGCCCCCCGCGAGCGAGCGCCCGATCCTGGCGGCGTTGGGCCGCGATGTGCCGTTCGAAACCTTGAAGATGCCCGCGCTCGCGTCGGCGCCCTCGTCGGCGCGGGCGTTCAGCCCGAACACGTTCTGCGAGGCCGGCTGCGCGCCCGACTCGAACGACGCGTTCGCGCCGACGACGCCGCTCGCGTGCACCCAGAGGTGAGGGGAGCCGCAGTTGGCCGCGCTGGCGATGGCGTCGCGCACCGCCGAGTAGGCGGGCCGCTCGGAGCCGTCGAGCCGCAGCAGGCCACTCTGGAGGCCACGCAGGTCGGGCTCGTCGATCAGGTGGAAGAAGAGGACGTCGGCGACGGTCGGGTCGCAGCTGAGCGTGCGGATCTCGTCCGAGTAGATCTGCGCCTGCGTGGCCTCGGAAATCGTGGGCACGTTCTCCTGGTTCTGGTAGCCGGCCATGTGATCCGCGGGGATCGCAGCCTGCCAGCCGATCTCGTCGAGCTTGAACGTCAGCACGACACCGCCGGACTGGCCCGCCTCGCGGAACGTCGGCTGCGCGGTGCCGTTGAACGCATCCCAGACCGCCTGCCTGATCCGGTCGAGATCGGCCGCGCCCGCGTTCGGCCAGGCGTAGTGCGTGGTCGGCTGGTCGACGTTCGTCTTCGGATAGATGTGGAAGCCGAGCTGATCCATCAGCGGCGCGGTGCGGCCGCTCGCGCGATAGGCGTCGCCGACCGCCTTCAGGAAGCGCACCGGCGAGGTCGAGGTCTGGTCGTTCGCGTCCGGCGAGAGGCCGAGCCCGATCACGTCGATGTTCGGATTCAGCGACTTGAGGGAGTCGTAGGCGGCGGCGAGGACGCGCTCGTAGTCGGAACCCGCGACCTCCGCGCCGTCCAGCCCGAACTGCGGCTGCCAGAAGTAGCGCTCGTTCGGCTCGTTCCCGACGATGAACTGCGTCACGTACGGGTAGGTCCGCGCGAGCTTCACGAGGTAGCCGACGAAGAGCGCGGCGGAGGCGTCGTTGCCGAGGCCGTTGAAGGCCTTGTTCGGGTAGACGCTGAGAACGACCTGGACGCCTTTGGCGCGCGCGACCGGCAACGAGCGGTCGAGGAACGCCTTCTCCTGGATCGTCGTCGGGTCGTCGGGATTCCACGGGACCGTGATCCGGTCCTCGACCATCCCGACCGCCCTCAGCTTGTCGAAGAGGACACGCCCGCCGTCGTCCGCGTATTTCGTCGCGTCCTCGGCGACACCGAAGGTCGGCAACGCGGACGCGCTCGCGGCGATCGTGAGCGCCGCGACGGCGGCGCCGAGCAATGCGATGACTCTGCTGATTTCTCCCCCTCCGAAAGCCGCAGGTGTTCTGCTTGCAGCTTAGGTCGCGGCAGAGTAGCCGCCTAGTCCCCCGATGGGGGTAATTGCGCCAGGAGTGTGTCGACGAGTCGACCGGCTCCGAAGCGGACGGGATCGTCGGCCGTCAGCCCCGTTTCCTGCTCGGCCGCCTCGATGGCGGCACGTGCGCCGTCGTCGTCGAGGTCGCGCGTGTTCAGAGCGATCGCCGCGACCTTGGCGGGTCGAGCGGGCAGGGAGATTCGCTCGTGCAGCTCGACGAGCTCGGCCAGGCTCGGCAGGCGATGGCCCGGATAGCCCTCGATCTCAGTCGTCCCGCTCCGATGGCAGAGCACGTAGGCGTGCGGTGCCGAACCATGGATCAGGCCGAGCGTCACGCCCGAGTAGGCCGGGTGGACGAGCGAGCCCTGGCCCTCGACGAAGAGCAGGTCGCCCTTCGTCGCGCCCTCGACGACGAGCCGCTCGGCCGCGCCGGCGATGAAGTCCGCGATCACCGCGTCGACGGCGATTCCCCACCCGGCGATCGCGATCCCGGTCTGGCCGGTCGGTACGAAGACCGAGCGCTCGCCGCGGCGGCGCGCCTCGCGGTCGAGCTCGAGCGAGACGGTCATCTTCCCGATCGCGCAGTCGGAGCCGACGGTCAGCACGATTCGGGCGGGGACTCGCAGGTTCTCGCCGGTCGGGACGTTCAGGTCGGCCGGCGGGCGACGCAGGTCGCGGAGCTCGACTCCGTGCCGCTGCGCCAGCTCCGCGAGCTCGGGGTCGTCGGAGATCCGCTCGTGCAGCCCGCTCTCGAGGTCGAGGCCCTTGGCGATGCAGCTCTTCAGCTGCTCCCGCCAGGCGGGCGGGAAGCGGCCCCCAGCGGTCGCCGCCCCGACGAGCGCCGTCGTCGGGTTGAAGCAGAGCGAGTCGTTGACGGAGCCGACGATCGGGATCCCCTTGTGGGTCTCCCCCGCGCGCGTGGAGTCGAGGATCGCCACGACCGGCGTCAGCGCGTAGTCGACGACCCCGCGCGCGGTCTTGCCGTAGTGCACGTCGGCGCTCATCCCCTCGGCAAGGATCAGGTAGCGCTTCTCCACGGACGAATTCTCTCAGCGCGAGCCGCGAGCTGGACGTGTCCCGAAGCGCTGCTACAAGGGGCTGGCCCCTGCAACGCCATTTTGCGGCGAAGTGCCTGCTCCTGGAGACCGGGCCTGTCCCCGCTCGACGGCTCTTTGGGACAAGGTCCGTGTCACGAAGTGTCGGCTTTCAACACTCGGCCGCACGTCGATCAGGGTCTCACGCACGGCTGACGCCGAGGCCGGGCTGCTCCGAGGGCACCTGCACTCCGTCGCGAAACTCGACTCCGGGCCACGGATCCGAGGCGAGCAGCAGGTTCCCGTCGAGGTCGACGTGGTCGCAAAGGCTCGCGATCTGGACGGCCGGCGAGATGCCGAGGCCGGACTCGATCATGCAGCCCAGCATCACCCCGAGCCCGAGCGCCCTCGCCGCGTGCGCCATCCGTACCGCCTCCCGGATCCCGCCCGACTTGGCGAGCTTGATGTTGATCCCGTGCGCGATCGCCGCACAGGCGGCGACGCTGTCCAGCGCGTGGCAGTCCTCGTCGACGTAGATCGGAAGCGGCGAGCGGCGCTTCAGCTCAACGCCCCCCGCATCGCCCGCCGGAAGCGGCTGCTCGCAGTACTGGACGCCGAGCTCGGCGAGCTGCGGCAGGGCGTCGAGCGCCTCGTCAAGCGTCCAGTACTTGTTCACGTCGACCTGCAGCGGCAGCTCCGTCGCCTCGCGCACCGCGCGGACGCGCTCGACGTCGAGCCCGTCGCGGCCGCCGAGCTTCAGCTTCAGCCGCTGGAAGCGCTTCGCGGCCGTCTCTGCGCGGCGGCCCATGTCGTCGGGGTCGCCGAGCCAGATCGTCCAGGAGGTGGGCGGCCCCTCGCGCCGCAACCCGAGCAGTCGCCAGACCGGCAGGCCGGTCAGCTTCCCCTGCAGGTCGTACAGGGCCGCGTCGAGCGCCGCCCGCGCCGCGTATTGCCCCGCCGGGAGCATCGCTTCGATCTCGTCGAGCGCGAACGGGTCGTCACCGAGCCTCCCGTCGACCTCTTCGAAGAATGCGAGCGCGGAGCCGACCGACTCACCGTAGTGCTCCTGCGGCGACGCTTCACCACAGCCCTCGTGTCCGCCCATCTCCACGACCACGGGCACGACCTCGGCCGTGTCCTTCGACCCGCGCGAGATGGTGAAGGTCTGCGCGAGCGCGAGCTCCTCCGACCACGCTCTGAGCTTCACGCGGAGAGTGTTACGCACCGGCGGATGTGCAGCGAATGCGCCTGGCAGGATTCGAACCTGCGACCTCGCGCTCCGGAGGCGCGCGCTCTATCCCCTGAGCTACAGGCGCGGGAACGAGCAGTCTAGCTCGGGCGACGTCTGACCCCGGACCAATAATGGGTCGAGCCATTCGCGCTCGTCTCCTAGCCGGTCTTGCCTGCGCACTCGCGCTGCTCGCCGTTCCCTCGGCGTCGTTCGAGGCCGTGCCCCCGAACCAGAACGACCCGTGCGTCGCGAACGGGCACGACACCTGCGGGACGACCGGCATCGGCTTCTACCAGAGCTACCGCTACGGCACGCGCTGGTTCGGCGACTACCGGGGCGCGGTTCCGGGCCAGGCGCACACGTTCTGCATCGACCTCCGCTTCTGGTACCCGTCGCCGTCCTTCCAGTACAGAGAGGACTCGAGCGGCAGCCTCCGCAACCGCGAGGGCGCCGTCGTCCCCGCCGAGAACGAGCAGCGGATCGCCTACGCGATCTGGGCCTACGGGCAGAGCAACGACCCGAACCAGCAGGCCGCCGTGATGCTCTACGTCCACTCGCTGATGGGCGACGCGCGCGCGGGCGAGGTCGACCCGGCCGTGCTCAACCAGACCGTCGCCGCCTTCTACGCGCGGATCGAGCGCGACTCGACCGCGCTGCACGGGCCATACCGAGTGGTCGTCCAGTTCCCGGACGGGCTCGTCGTCGGCAAGCAGGCGACCGCGACGATCCGCGTGCTCTCGGCCTCGGGAGCGGCACTGCCGAGTGTCGGGCTGACGCTCTCCGGAACGGACGTGGCCGGACTGGCGCAGCAGGTTCAGACGAACGCAGCAGGGGTCGCGTCCGTGACGTTCACGCCCTCCGACGCCAGCATCGGAATCACCGCCCGGACAGAGGAGCTCGCCTCCACCCTCCCCCGCGTCTTTCGCCCGACGACGACTGCGGCGGCACCGAACGCGCAGCGGATCGTGGTCGCCAACACCCAGCAGGTGACGGGGAGCGACACCGCCTCGCCGACCAAGACGCGGATCTCGGTCTCGACGACCGCTGCTCCGGTGACGCTCGCCGTGGGCGAGCCGGTGCGCGACAGGGTGACGATCACCGGCGCGACCTCGAGCTGGAAGGGCACCGTCGCCGTCCGGATCTACGGGCCCTTCCCCACGCTCGCCGACGCGCACTGTGACGGCGCCCCAGCGTGGCAGGGCTCGTTCACGGCCGGCAACGGCACGACGACGACCCCGGCGGCCACGCTCTCGCTCGCCGGTTGGTACACGTACGTCGAGGTCGTCCCGGGCGACGCGGCCAACATCGGGCTGACGACCGCCTGCGGAGTCAGCGGCGAGAGCTTCCAGGTGCAGGCCCAGCCGAAGCTGACGACCGTCGCAAGCGCGACGCAGGGTGCGATCGGGGCGACGTTCTCCGACAAGGTCACGGTCACGGGCCTCGCGGGTCAGACCGCATCGATCCAGGCCGCGCTGTACGGGCCGTTCGCGACGAAGGACGCGATCAGCTGCGACGGCACGCCGATCTGGACGGGCCGGCTCGACGTCACGGCCGACGGGAGCCTCGACACGACGCCCTACCTGCCGACCGCCGCCGGCTATTACACGTTTCGCGAGCGGATCGACGCGGCCGGGCTCGTGCGCGCGGTGCTCACCGCCTGCGGCGATCCGGCCGAGACCGTGGTCGTCGTCGCCCAGCCGCACCTGAAGACGGCCGTCAGCGCGACGACCTCTCATCCCGGCGGAACAGTCACCGACCAGCTCACCCTGACCGACGCCGGCCCGCTCAGCCTCTCGGTCCGCGTCGAGCTCTGGGGCCCGTTCGCCACGACCGCGGCGATCCGCTGCTCCGGCACCCCCTTCCAGGTCCAGACGCTGGCCGTCGCGGGCGACGGGGCGTACACGACCGCGCCCGTCACCCTCGGCAAAGCGGGCTACTACACCTATCGGGAGTCGATCGCGGCCGGCCCGCTGAACGACGCGGTGACGACGGCCTGCGGCGACCCGGCCGAGACGACGCTCCTCGTCGAGACGCCGCCACCACCGCCCACCACGACGACATCGACCACGACGACCACGCCCACCACTCCCACGACTCCGACGACTCCGACGACTCCGACGCCGCCCCTACGGCCGCCGCTGATCCCGACCGTGAGCACGATCGTCTCCGACCAGCTTGTGCGGCCGGGCTCGGCGATCTTCGACCGGATCCGGGTGGGCGGCCTGCGCAAGACGAGCGCGACGATCGAGGTCGAGCTCTTCGGCCCGTTCGGGACGCGCGACGGGATCCGCTGCTCCGGCGCGCCACTGCACACGGCGACCATGGCGATCAAGGGCAACGGCGAGTACCGCTCGCCCGCGATGACGGTGGCGAAGGCCGGCTTCTACGTGTTCCGCGAGCTGCTCGTGACGAAGGCAGGACGCCGCGTGACGACGCCATGCGCAGTCGGGGCGGAAACCTCACTGGCGGGCGCGGCGATCATCACCGGCCGCGGCGACCACCCACGGTCGGTCGCGCTCCACAGCGCCGCCGCAACCGCCCCGACGAGGATCCGGCTTGCGCAGCTCGGAATCGACGCGCCGGTCTCGCCTGTCGGCATCGACATCCAGCACGGCGTGCTCGGTGTCTCCGCGGACATCCACCGCACCGGCTGGTGGCGCGACGGCCAGGCACCGGGGACGACCGCGGGAGCGATCCTGATCGCGGGCCACGTCGACAGCGCGAAGGCCGGCGCAGGCGCCTTCTACAAGCTACATCTCGCCAAGCCCGGCCAGCAGATCGAGGTCACGACCGCCGCGGGCCGCACCTTCGCCTACCGCGTCGTCTCGGTCCACGAGTACCTGAAGAGCCAGCTGCCGCTCGACGTCTGGTCGAGCGACGGCCCCGCCCGCCTCGTGGTCGTCACCTGCGGCGGCCCGTTCGACCAGGTGAACCGGCACTACCGCGACAACGTCGTCGTAACGGCCGTCCCCGGCTAGTCGACGCGAAGCGCCTCGACCAGCTTCGGCGGCGCCGCCTCGCAGTAGGCGTCCTCGACGATGCCAGCGATCTCGTGCCAGTCTACGAAGTCGTCGAGCCGGACGCCGAGCCAGCCGCGGTGGCCGACGTACGGCGGCCGGAAGAAGCGTTCCGGATCCGCCTCGACGAGCATCGCTTGAACACCATCCGGCGCCGCGCACCAGAAGCCGAGAATGCGGTCGCCGTGGTGGTTGTTCACGAAGGTCAGGAACGTCTTCTTGTCGCGGATGAAGAACGTCGGCGAGCCGTGGCTCGGCCGCTCATTGGTCTCCGGCAGGGCCAGGCAAAGCCGGCGGATGCGTTCGAGTTGCTCCACTCGATCCCTCGAACACGTGATTGTGACGCGTCCCGCCGAGCCTACGGTCAGAGAGAGGCTTTTCGAGGGAGGGAGAGGGTTCGTGTCGTACGTGATGCTCGGGGTGGCGGTCGTCGTGATCGCCTTCGACTTCCAGAACCTCCTCTCGCTGTGGTGGGGCAAGGTGCTGCTCCCGGACGGCAACGAGAGCCACGACTTCACGCTGATCGTGCCACTCTTCGGCGACCCGAAGTACTTCACGAACCGCGAGAACCTGCTGCCGTTCCAGGCGAACGTCCTCGTCGCGCTCGACATCCGGACGCCGCTGATGGCCTGGTTCGCCGGGCAGCTCGAGCGCGACGGCTGGCGCGTCTGCCGCATCCGGCAGGAGGATCCGAACCCCGCGTCGCTGATGAAGGTCGCGCTGCCGCTCGTCACGACCGCGTACGTGGCCCGTCTCGACGCCGATTCCTGCGTGGACTCGCGCCTGCCGATGGCGATCGAGGCCGTCGCCGCGAGCGGCGCCGACCTCTGCTCCGCGAAGGTCGAGGCCGCCAACCCGCGCACGATCCCCGCGAAGCTGCAGGCGCTCGAGTACCGGATGGCGATGCTCTGCCGCCACTTCCGGCCCTGGCTCACCTCCGGCGCGTGCTTTGTCGGCAAGACGGAGTCGATCCGCAGGATCTTCGAGCTGCACTCGCTCTGGACGCCCGGTGAGGACATCGAGACCGGCCGCATCGCGCATGCGCTGCGGATGAAGATTCGCCACGCCGACTTCGCGGTCACGACCGACGTCCCTGAGACCTGGCGCGCGCTCTTCAAGCAGCGCCGGCTCTGGTGGGCGGGCGCCTTCCGCCACACGGTCGTGAACTCCGATCGCAACCTCGTCCAGCTGCCGGTGATGACCCTCTACTCGCTGGCCGTGATCTGGGCCTCGTTCTACTTCCGCTGGTGGAACAGCGTCGACTGGCGCTCGCTCGTCGCGACGCTGCCGATGCTCTACATCTCGTATCTCGTCGTCACGCTCGTCTCGAATGTGCAGGTCGCGAGCCCCTGGATGCTCGTGTTCCCGTTCTACGCGCTCGCCCAGGCGATGGTGCTGCCGCCGCTCGGGGCGATCACGTATGCGACGCTCGCGTGGCAGCGGCACGACCTGGGTCGCTACCGCTTCGGGTTCCGGCGAAGCCGCCGGCCGGAACGTGCCGCCCAGCCCAAGCAGCGACGCGAGTCCGTGCCCGTGAAGCACGCACCCTCGGGCTCACTCGGCTCCTGGGCAGGCCTCGTTCGCGAAGCGGCATAGTAGATGGTTGACGCCACGATCTCGCGCGCTCGGCTGCTCGAGCTCCCCGAGGCCGGCGATCTCGTGGCATCACCCATCTCGTTACAATCGCCTGGAGGCCATGCTCCAGGACGATCCGCTCAGTACCGATGCCCAGCCTGCCCCGCATCAAGCGGACGAGGCCCCGAGGTCGCCTGCCCGAGGCCGGGTCGGCACCTCAGCAGCCGCGCCTCGCTGAGCTCGACCACGCCGGCCTGACCTGGATCCACCTCGACGCTCCGGCGACCGAGGAGGCGACCCAACTCGCGCAGCGCTTCGGCTGGCATCCGCTCGACGTCGAGGACGTGCTCTCGAAGCGCCAGCGGCCGAAGATCGACGAGTACGCCGACGAGGGCTACCTGTTTGGCGTCCTCCATTTCCCTGTCTACGACAAGAACGTCCAGCGGCTGAACGCGGCCGAGCTCGACTTCTTCATCGGCCCGCAGTACCTCGTCACTCTGCCCGCGGTCGAACTGCTGCCGGTCACGCGCCTCTTCCGGCGCTGTTACGAGGACGCCGACGAGCGCGACCGCTACTTCGGCAAGGGCTCGGGCTACCTGCTCTACCACGTGCTCGACGACCTCTTCGACTACTGCTTCCCGATTCTCGACAAGATCGGCCACAAGCTCGACTCGATCGAGGACGAGATGTTCGAGGGCCGCGCGGAGGAGATCGTCCGGGACATCTCCAACGTGAAGCAGGAGATCATCTCCTACCGCAAGATCATCAAGCCCGAGCGGGCCACGCTGCGCCAGCTCGAGCGCCAGGTCGACCGGTTCCTGCCCGAGGAGCTCGAGCTCTACTTCGACGACATCGTCGACGCCTCGGAGCGGATCTGGGACCTGCTCGACAACTACAAGGAGGTCGTCGAGGCGCTCGAGGACACGAACGAGTCGGTGATCTCGCACCGGCAGAACAACGTGCTGCGGATCCTGACGATCTTCAGCGTGGTGCTCCTGCCGCTGACCCTGATCTCGGGGATCTTCGGCATGAACGTGCACGTCCCGGGCTTCGGCAGCTCGGAGGCCTTCTGGGCGATCGTCGGCGCGATGCTCGCCTCGATCGTCGGGATGGTCGCGTTCTTCCGTCACAAGCGCTGGCTCTAGCTGTTGTAACACGCGCAACGCGGTCGTATAGTCGCCCGAGCGGCAGGCGCTGCCGTCGAGTCTGGCCTCCAGACTTTCGTCGGTGAAAGGGGCTTCGGAATGAACAGCGTGCTCTTCTTCCTCTCCCAGCCGGGCAGCTTCTGGACGGCGATCGTCTGGGCCGTGATTCCGGGGCTCGTCGTGCTCTGGGGGATCTGGCTGCTCGACCGCTACGAGAAGGAGCCGCTGCGCCTGCTCGGGCTCGCATTGCTGTTCGGAGCGATTCTGGCGCCACTACTCGCGTACGGGATCGAGAAGGGCCTCGGCATCTCCACCAGCTTCTCGGTGCACGACGTGATCCCACAGTTCCAGCTCGGGCCCGGCCTACCGATCGTCGAGGAGCTCGTCCGGGCGGCCGCGGTCTTCCTCGTCATCCTCCTCGTCCGCTCCGAGATCGACGACGTCCTCGACGGCATCATCTACGGCGGCGTCGTCGGCGTCGGCTTCGGCGCCGCGGCCAACTTCGTCAGCATCTGGGAGACGCCCTCGCTCGGCGGCAGCGCCGTCCCATCGCTCTACACGACGGCGATCTCGCAGCTGAATCACGTCTTCTACGGGGCAGTGATCGGCCTGGCGATCGGGCTCTATCGGCGCGGATCGACCTCGCGGATGGCAGCAGGGGCAGCGCTCGGCGCGGCGGCGGCGATCGGCCTCCACCTGCTGCACGACTACCTGCCGTCCTGGGGCGCGACATCCGCGACAGCGCCGACGAGCGACTTCTGGGATCGCCTGGCCAACCAGGCGCCGAACTACATCGGCATCGTCGCGCTGGCCGTGATCGCGCACTGGGCGATCGGACGCGAGAAGGTGATCGTCGGGCAAGGCCTGAAGGACGAAGTCGAGAACGGCGTCGTCACCGCGAGCGACTACGCGAACGTGACCAACTCGTTCCGCCGGACCTCCACGCTCTGGTCGGCGCTCTTCGCCCGCGGCGAGCGCGTCTGGCGGCTGCGGCGCCGGCTCTACGCGCTCGAGGTCGAGCTCGCGTTCCGCAAGTACCACCGCCGCGAGGACACGAGCATGGAGTCTCGTCACTTCCTCGACGAGGACGAGTACAGGCAGGAGATCAAGAAGGCGCGCTCGCAGTTGGCGGGCGTCGACCCCGCCTACGGCAAGGAGAGCGCGGCCAAGACGCCGGCCGCGCCCACCGGGGCGTTCGTCGCCGGCTTCGGTGGCCTCGTGGCGTTCGCACTCGTGGTCACCGCCGGGATCCTGATCTGGGTGCTGGCGCTGCGACCGGCGACTCATCCGAGCCAGCCGTCGGTGGCCGGACGGAGCCTCCAGGCCTCCGACGCCCGCAAGTTCGTCATCACCGTCTACATCTGTCCGAACACGGCCACGTACCTTCAGGGCGGCGGCAACGCCTGCTACGTCTACCGATCGGGCTACGGCTGGGACGTTCCGGCTGGCGCGCTCAGGTTTTCGGTGGTGATCCGGCTGCAGGTCAGCAAGAATTACCTCGGATCGACGATCTCGGACCAGCTCTACGACAAGGGCACGGGCGCGGCGGTCGCAACCGAGTACCGCTGTCGGATCGCGTACCTGGATAGCGATTGCTCCGACCAGTACAAGCTTCACAAGACCCTGTCGGGGCTCGTCGCCAACGTCGTCGTCCGCTTCAACGGCTCGCCGATCAAGTTCAGCTCTCCGACCCTCATCCACTTCAAGTAGGCACAAGTCACGGGGCGGCGGGCGACCGCCGCCCCGCGGGCTACCTCGTTCGAGGGCGTAGCCGCGCGGCGGCGCTGCCGAAGACCCTCGTATGCAAAAACTCAGGCTTCTCGTAACGCTGCTCGCTCTCGGTGCGGGCGGCTTCGCCGCGGCGAGCCTCGCGAGCGACAACCCTCCTCACCCCGGCGACACCGGCACGACCGCGACGATCTCGACCGGCGCCGACGATTCGGCCAAGGTCGCGATGTGCCACCACACGGGGTCGCGCAAGCACCCCGCCGTGACGATCAGCGTCAGTAAGAACTCCGTGCCGTCGCATTTGAGGCACGGCGACACGTTCGGAGCCTGCGAGGCTGTGCCCCCGAGCCCACCGGTCTCGACCGGTCAGTCGACCGACGGCCAGGAGCCGCCGGGCGACCATGGGCACGGTGGCGACCAGGGCCAGCACGGCAACGGGCACGGCCACTAGCTCCGAAGCCCCGTCATACTCCCCGCCGTGGCGAAGCCCCTCTGGGCCCCCTGGCGGCTGGAGTACATCCAGCAGGCGGACGAGCAGGAGGGCTGCATCTTCTGCGACGGAGACGACTCGCTCCTCGTGCACCGGGACGAGCTCGCCTTCGTCGTGCTGAACAAGTTCCCCTACGCCTCCGGCCACCTCCTGGTCGCGCCGGTGCGCCACGTCGGCGAGTTCGACGAGCTCGAGGATGCCGAGGTGCTGGAGCTGCACCGGCTGGCTACCGCGGGCATCTCGACCCTGGCGGAGACCTATCGGCCCGACGGCTACAACCTCGGCTGGAACCTCGGCCGCGTCGCAGGCGCCGGCGTCACCGACCACGTCCACCTGCATGTGGTCCCGCGCTGGTCGGGCGACACGAACTTCATGCCGGTGCTCGCTGACGTGAAGGTGATGCCGGAGCACCTGGCCGAGACGCGGCGCAAGCTGGCCGCGGCCTGGCCCGCATAAGCCCCATACTCCGGGGCGCCGTGCCGGTTCGCTTCGAGGTCGAAGGCGTTGCCTACACCTTGACCGAGGAGGACGCTGCCGCGCTCGTCGCCGCGCTCAGGCGGCTACCCGAGGACTCCGGTGACGCCCTTGGCGATCCCGCTGCCGTCGCCGTCCAGATCGAGCACGAGCTCTCGGGCCGCAAGGACCGCGCGATTCGCCTCAGCGCCGACGAGGGGAAGGCGGTGCTCGCCGCGATCGACGAAGGGGCGATCTGGACGGATCCATTCACGCCGGTCGCACTCGCTCGCGCGCTGCAGCGCCGCCGCCGGCTCGAGCTCGGCCTCGAGTAACGCTTAGCTTCCGGCAGAACGGGCATGCGCCCCCGGATGGACGTGGCGGACACCGCCCGCACCCGGCGGGAGCGTTACGCGCAGAACGAGGCGATCTTCCGCCGCGCGAACGAGCGGCTGGCCGAGCGCATCCAGGAGATCGCGCCGACACTGGCCGAGTTCCCGTTCATCTGCGAGTGCGGCGACCCCCGCTGCACGCAGATCGTGACCCTCTCCCCAGAGGAGTACGGGCAGGTCCGTTCGCACCCGGCCCGGTTTTTCGTCGTGCCGGGCCATGAAGGGGATAGCGACGAGACCGTCGTCCGCCGCGACGCACACGTCAGCGTCATCGAGAAGGCTGGCGAGGCGCTTGCAGCGGTCGAGAGCTACGAGCGTTCCGTCGATTGACGCAGCCGTCCGTGGCGGCGGGGTAGCATCCCTCGCCGCATGACCGAGCCGCACGAGAGCTTCGAGCACCTTCAGCACATGGCGCACGCTGGGCACGAGGACCACGGTGCGCCGAGCCACAAGATCGGCGGCTTCCGGATCGAGCTGATCGTCGCCATGCTGCTCGGCCTCGCCGCTCTCACGGGCGCGCTTGCCGCCTACGCCGGCCACGTCGCCGAGGGCCACTCGGTCACGAAGTACAACGAGGCCGTCCAGCATCTCGTCCAGACGAGCTACAAGGCGACGCAGAGCCTCAACAACTCGAACTTCTTCTACGTGCAGGGGAACCAGCGGCTGCAGCAGAATCAGGCCCTGTTCATCGAGTACGTAAAGGCGGTTCGCGGCACGGACAAGAGCCTCGCGAACTACCTCTACAAGACGCTTCTGCCGGCCGACCTGCTCAAGCAGATCAACTGGTGGACGACGGGCGACAACACGAACAAGTACCCGTCTCCGTTCGTGAGCGCCGACCCGTACTACAACATCGCCGAGTACGCGCAGGGAGCGAAGCTCGACAAGGAGACGACGAAGACCTTCAACGAGGGTCAGGCCGAGGTCAAGGCGATCTTCAAGGAAGGCCAGACCGACGAGCACAACAGCAACGGCTACACGCTCGTCGAGGTCCTGATCGCATCGACGCTCTTCTTCTACGGCCTCTCGAGCATCACGCACCAGCTCTCGATCAAGCTGAGCTTCCTCGGCTTCGGCTTCGTGCTGTTCGTGCTGTCGGTCGGACAGCTGATTCGGGTCAAGTACCTGTAGGAGAGCGGACGATGGGACTCGAACCCACGGCATTCAGCTTGGGAAGCTGACGCTCTACCAACTGAGCTACGTCCGCGCGGGCCTCAGTTTAGCCGGGAAAATCGAGCGTTTCTCCGTCCTCGGGGACAAGGACCGGCAGCCCGCTCGACCGTATGTCCGCCCGTGTGACGGGACAGTGGTTGAGCGCTTCGAGGTGGACGCAGACGACCTTGGTCTCGGGCGCGGCGCGGCAGACCTCGCCCACGTCCTCCGGGGGCATCACGATCGGATCGCCCTCGAGGAAGACGGCACCGCCCGCATTCACGACCGTCACGTCCGGCCGGTACTCCTCGAGTGCGTCGCCGACCTCCTCGCACCAGATCGTGTCGCCGGCGACGTAGAGCGTCGGCTCGCCCTTCATCCGCAACACGAAGCCGGAGACCGGGCCGAGCCTCTCGCCGAGCTGGCCGGTGCCGTGCTGGCCGTCGGTGCGGGCGATCTTGATCCCGCGCCAGCCGACCTCGACGCCGACCGCAGTGACGGCGTCGAAGCCTTTGTCGCGCAACGTCCACTCGTTCCCCGGCTGGCAGAAGATCGGCAGGCTCTTCGGGAGCAGCTCGGCGGCCGTAACGTCGAAGTGGTCGTTGTGCAGGTGCGTGACGAGCACGCCGTCGAGCCCGGCCACCAGCTCCTCGACCGGCATCGGCAGCGGCACGAGCGGGTTCGGCCGCGGGTTGGCCGTTCCCTCGATCGGCGGGTAGGCGCCCGCGTCTGCGAGCAGGGGGTCGACGAGCAACCGCCGCCCGCCGAGCTCGACGAGCAGCGTCGCGTTCCGGACGAGCGTCAGCCGCACGCTCGAAGTATCGGTGAGAGAATCCGGTCATGGCACACGATCTCGAAGCAACAGCGCGCGCCCTCGTGGCGCCGGGGAAGGGAATCCTCGCCGCCGACGAGAGCGAGGGAACGATCAAGAAGCGTTTCGACTCGATCGGCCTCGAGTCGACCGAGGAGAACCGGCGCGCCTACCGCGACCTGCTCTTCACCGCGGGCGGCGCGGAAGACTTCATCAGCGGCGTCATCCTCTTCGACGAGACGATCCGCCAGAGCTCGAGCGACGGAACGCCGTTCTCGAAGCTGCTCGAGTCGAAAGGCGTCATTCCCGGCATCAAGGTCGACAAGGGCGCGAAGCCGCTGGCCCTGGCCGAGGACGAGACGATCACCGAGGGGCTCGACGGCCTGCGCGCACGGCTCGAGGAGTACCGCGGGCTCGGCGCGCGCTTCGCGAAGTGGCGTGGCACCTACTCGATCGGCGGCGGCAAGCCGAGCGAATACTGCGTCTGGACGAACGCCCACGCGCTCGCGCGCTACGCGGCGCTCTGCCAGGAGACCGGGATCGTGCCGATCGTCGAGCCGGAGGTGCTGCAGGACGGGACGCACACGATCGAGGAGAGCGCCAAGGCGACGGGCCGCGTCCTCCAGGCGCTCTACACGGAGCTGCACGACCAGCGAGTCGAGCTGCGCGGGACGCTCTTGAAGCCGAACATGGTGCTCTCCGGCTACGAGGCGAACGACCGGGCAAGCGTGACCGAGGTGGCGAAGGCGACGCTCGAGTGCTTCTATCGGCACGTGCCGGCGGCGGTGCCCGGGATCGTCTTCCTCTCCGGCGGCCAGACCGACGAGGACGCGACTAAGCACCTGAACGCGATGAACGCCCTCGGCCCGCACCCGTGGGAGCTCTCCTTCTCGTATGGCCGCGCCCTGCAAGCGCCCGCGCTGAAGGCCTGGGGCGGCAAGCCGGAGAACGTCGAGGCGGCGCAGAAGGCGTACGCGCGCCGCGCGCGCCTGAACAGTGCCGCCCGCTCGGGGTCGTATTCACCCGACATGGAGAAGCTGGCCGCGTAGCGCTTTGCCTCATCGGCCATGGCCGCGCCCCCCGAGTTGTCTCTTTCGGACGTGGGCATTCGGTGCGAGCCGTGGCGGACATGTCGATCACCGCTCTCGCGGACCTGGCTTTTCCTCGCGGCTCCCGTAACCACCCCCCGCACCGCTGACCCGCTTGGACACGGCCGGGGTCTGACCCCGGCCGTGTCCGCACGAGGCAGAAATTGCGCCGGAAGTGTGACGAGCTCTCCCGCCGCTAACGGTACGCGCTGCCTGCGTACTTCGAGAGCTTCTCGAAGCGGTGCGTCGCGCGGATGCGACGGATCGTTCCCGACCGGGAGCGCATGACGACCGACTCGGTGACCGCGCCCTCGCGCGTGTAGAGGACACCGGCCAGAAGCGCTCCGTCCGTCACGCCCGTCGCCGCCACGAAGACGTCGTCGCCGCTGACGAGATCGTCGGTCTTCAACACCCGTTCGAGGTCGTAGCCCGAGTCGAGCAGGCTCTGCCGCTCCTCGTCGTTCCTCGGCCAGAGCCGACCTTGGATCGCGCCGCCGAGGCACTTGATCGCGGCCGCCGAGATCACTCCCTCGGGCGTCCCACCGACTCCCATCAGGAGATCGACGCCGCTTCCTTCGCGTGAAGTGGCCATCGCGGGCGCGACATCGCCGTCCGTGATCAGCCGCACCTTGGCACCCGCCTCGCGTAGCTCGCGGATCAGCTCCGTATGCCGGTCGCGGTCGAGCACGACCACCGAGACCTCGCCGGGCGCCACGCCTTTCGCCTCCGCAACGCGGCGGACATTCTCCGCCGGTGACGCCGTGATGTCGATCGCAGCTGCCGCCTCCGGCCCGGTCGCGATCTTCTCCATGTAGACCGCCGCGCCGGGAAAGAACATCGTCCCGCGCTCGGCCACCGCGATCACAGCGATTGCGTTCGGCATCCCGAGTGCCGTCAGCCGCGTCCCCTCGAGCGGGTCGACGGCGACGTCGACCTCCGAGCCCTCGCCGCTGCCGATGTGCTCGCCGTTGTAGAGCATCGGCGCCTCGTCCTTCTCGCCCTCGCCGATCACGACCACGCCGTCCATCGCGACCGTGTCGAGCATCAGCCGCATCGCGTCGACCGCGGCCTGATCGGCCGCCTCCTTGTCACCGCGTCCGACCCAGCGGGCAGCCGCCATCGCCGCGGCTTCGGTGACGCGGACGAGCTCGAGCGCGAGGTTGCGGTCCGGTGCTTCGCTCACATGCGCTCCGGCGCGTCGACGCCGACGAGATCCAGGCAGCGTGCAATCACGGTCTGCGTCGCACGGCAGAGCGCGAGACGGAACGACTGGGGCTCTTCGCCGAGCACGCGATGGTGATGGTAGAAGCGATGGAAGTCGTCCGCGAGCCTGATCGAATAGACAGGTACGGAGTGCGGCGCGCGCCGCTGCGCCGCCTCGGCGACGACCGCGGGGAACTCGCAGAGCCGCTTCACGAGGTCGCGTTCCTCCGCCGCCGGCTCGTAACCGTCGAGATCCGGGTAGACCTCGGCGTCACCGGCGTTGCGCAGGATCCCCGCGATCCGGGCGTGCGCGTACTGGACGTAGTAGACCGGGTTCTTCTCGGAGCGTTCGCGGGCGAGGTCGACGTCGATCTCGATCGTCTGCTCGGCGCTCCGGTTGACGAGGTACCAGCGGGTCGCGTCGACGCCGATCTCGTCCATCAGCTCGTCGAGCGTGACGATGTCGCCGCGCCGCTTCGACATCTTCGTCTGCTGGCCGCCGCGCGTCAGGTGCACGAGCTGGTAGATCAACACCTCGACGCGCCCCGGGTCGTAGCCGAGCATCCGCGCGACGGCCGCGTACCAGTTGCGCGTGCCGTGGTGATCGGCGCCGAGGACGTAGAGAGCCCGGTCGAAGCCACGGTCGAGCTTGTCGACGAGATACACGACGTCGACCGCGCGGTAGGTCGGGGCGCCCCCGTCCGAGCGGAGCAGCACGCGATCGTCCTCGTCGCCGTAGGCCGACGAGCGCGCCCAGAACGCGCCGTCCTTCTCGTAGGTGTCGATCCGCGGCAGGACCTCGGCAAGCCGCCGCTCGAGCTCGCTCTGCTTGGCCCACGAGTCGAAGTGGATCCGGAAGCGCTCGAGCGAGGCCTCGATCTGCTCGAGCATCCGCGGCACCGGATCGCCGTCGAGCGCAGCGAGCTCGCGGACGTAGTCGCCGTGATAGCCGTCCTCGGGCGGCTCCTCGCCGCGCCGGATCGCCTCCACCGACTCGCGGAAGCGGTCCATCTGGGCGCCCGCGTCGTTGTAGTAGTACTCGCGCTCGACGTCGTGGCCGGCGAACTCGAGCAGCCGGCCGACCGAGTCTCCGTACGCGCCGTTGCGGGCATGCGCGACCGTGATCGGCCCGGTCGGGTTCGCCGAGACCATCTCGACCTGCACCTTCTCGCGCTTCGCCGCGGTGCCCGACCCGTAGTCGGGCCCGATCTCGGCGAGTGCCTCGCCGAACCAGGCAGGGCCGAGCCAGAGGTTCACGAAGCCGGGCCCGGCGACCTCGGCGCGCGCCACCTCCGGCAGCGTCGCCGCCTTCGCCGCGAGCTCCTGAGCGAGCTCCCGCGGCGCCCTCCCCTGTGCGGGCGCGGTCTGCAACGCGACGCTCGTCGCGTAGTCGCCGAACTCCGGATTGCTCGGACGGTCGAGCTCGACCGGCGCGCCCGCGAGTCCGCTCAGCGCCGCCTCGAGGCGGCGGAACGAGCTACCCGGCAACGGCTCGGGCCGGGGTGAAGAGCTCTTCCAGGCGAAGCAGCTCGGGCTCGGTGCCCATTGCGATCAGCACGTCGCCGGGATCGAGCCGCAGGTCAGGCTCCGGCGTCGTCTCGAACGAGCCGTCGGGCTTGCGCACGGCGACGATCAGTGCACCGCCCTCCGGCATGTCCAGATCGCGAAGCGTGCGGTTCGCGCCCTGGCAGCCGGTCGTCACCTCGATCTCCTCGAAGGAGAGGTCCGGCCCGGTGTGCGAGCCGACCATGTCGAGGAACGCGGCCACCTGCGGCTTCAGCATCAGCTTCGCCATCTCCTCGCCCGCTGTCGTGTAGGGCTGCACCACGCGATCGGCTCCCGCGCGCAAAAGCTTCTTCGCCGCGTCCTCGGTCGAGGCGCGCGAGACGATCAGTAGATCCGGGCGAGCCGACCGCGCAGAGAGCGTGATGTAGAGGTTGTCGACGTCCGAGTCGCTCGCCGCGACGAGTCCGCGCGCCCGGGAGAGCCCGGCGGCCTCGAGATCCTCGTCGCTCGTACCGCTGCCCTCGATGAACACGTCGCCGTGCTCCTTCGCGTGCTCGATCGACTCCTCGTTGAAGTCGAGTACGACGTAGTCGGCACCGGCGTCCCGGAACTCGTGCGCGGCGCGACGCCCGACCCGGCCGAAGCCGCAGATGATGACGTGATCCCGTAGTTCCTCGATCAAGCGGCGCCTCCTGCGCTCGGCCCACGCTCCGGTGAGCACCCCGCGCGCGATGATCTCCACGATCACTCCGGCGAGGTAGAGGAAGATTGCCACGCCGCCGAGGAGCAGGAAGATCGTGAAGAGCTGCGCGCCCTCGCCGGGCGGCTGCGCGTCGATCCCCGTCAGCGTCGTCGTGACGACCGAGCGGTAGAGCGAGGCGACCCAGCCCTCGGTCGTCAGCTCGTGGAAGCCGATCGTGCCGATCCCGAGCATCCCGCAGAACGCCAGGACCGCCCACCCGAAGCGGCGCAGGCTGAAGCGATCTTCCACGGCAGTAGTATCCCGGCCAGTGAACGGCGAAGGCCAGGAGCGCCAGCTCAACCTGCACCTGGAGCCGCACGTGCTTGCAGGCGTCTACGCGAACTTCGCCAACGTCAGCTTCTCCGACTACGAGTTCACGCTGACCTTCGCGCGGATCGACCACGAGGTCGAGGAGGGCGAGATCCCCGGGGTCGTCGTCGCGCGGGTCAACGTCTCCAGCCGCTTCATGGAGGAGCTGATCGAGGCGATGCAGGACTCGTGGTCGAAGTGGTCGACCCGCGAGGGGATCAGGAACCTGCCCGAGTCCGAGTCGCGCCCGGAGACCTAGCCGCCCAGGCACGGGCCATCGCGATCCGCTGCATCACCGTCGGGTGGTCCGCGAAGAGCACATACGACCACGTCGACGGGGTCGGGTCGGCGCGGTCGGCGAGCGTGAACTGCCGGAAGAGGTTCTGCGCGGCGACCGGGTCGCGGGTCGTCCGGAGCGCGAGCCAGTCGGCCTCCTGCTCGAAGTGGCGCGAGACGACGTTCTGGAGCGGCAGCGTCGCGAAGTTGACCGCGTAGATCACGAACAGCGCCAGCGGGATCGCGACGGGTTGCGTCAGGCCGCCGCGCCGGCGGGTGGCGAGCGTGGCGAGGAAGTAGGTGGGGATCAGCAAGAGCGCGTACCACGCGAGCCCCTTCCAGATGTGGTGGCGCGCGATGTGCCCGAGCTCGTGCGCCAGGACGACGTCCACCTGGCGGCGCGTGAAGCGGCTGTCGAGGAACGTGTCGTAGAGCCAGACGCCACGACTCGGCCCGAGCCCGGCGGCGAACGCGTTCACCTCACGCGTGTCCTTGCGAACGTTCAGGACGTGGACCGGCGTCCCCGTTGCGTGCTCCTGGCGCTCGAAGCGGCGGACGTCCGCCTGCAGCTGCGCCGGGAGGGCCTTCGTCCCGTGCGGCTCCAGATAGGGCTGGACGAAAGCAAAGAGGAGCGCAATCCCGGCGAAGGCCGGAACACCCGCGACCCACCAGCGCCGGCCGAGCAGCGTGGCCAGACCCATCACCACCACGATCGTCAGGCAGATGAAGAGAAAGCGACCGCCGAGGCCGAGGAAGTCGCCGAGCAGCCAGGAGAAGTAGCCCTGCTTCTCCGTCCCGTGGCGGCGATCCCACCAGAGTGCCGCGAGCCCGAACGGCAGCTGCGCGAACCAGACGACGCCGAAGGCCAGCATCCCGAGCAGCATCCCTGTGCCGATCGGGCCGGCCGCCGACTCGCGGACGAACCCCTTGCCCTTCCAGGCGAAGACGGCGAGGGCGGCGAGCAGAGCGACGATCGAGAGCAGGGAGTCGACGTCGAGGAAGCGCTCGTAGTCGACGGCCCGCGCGAGCTCGTGCACGCTGAAGAAGCGGCTCGGGTCGAGCGCAGGCAGGGACAGGCTCGCGGGCACCTGCGAGCGCGTCCAGAGCACGGCCGCGGCGACGAGCCAGCCCGCGACGATCACGACTAAGGTTGCGAGTCGCCAGCCGCCGCCGTTTTTCAGCATGCGCATCGCCGTCATCTCCGACATCCACGGGAATCTGCACGCTCTCGAGGCAGTCCTGCAAGCGGTGGACGCGGCCGCCCCGGACGAGGTGTGGTGTCTCGGCGACCTCGTCGGCTACGGCCCGCGGCCGAACGAGTGCTGCGCGGCGGTGTCGGCACGGGCCGATCTCTGCCTCGTCGGCAACCACGACCTGGTCGTGATCGGGCGCGGCGAGGTCGGGATCGAGGAGTTCAACCACGACGCGGCGGCCGCTGCGCGCTGGACGCGCTCGGTGCTCGCGGACGAGGCTCGCGAGTATCTCTCCGGGTTGGAGCCGAGCGCGAAGCGGCTCGACGCCGAACTCTTCCACGCCAGCCCGCGCGACCCGGTCTGGGACTACGTCCTCTCTGTCGAGGGCGGCTTCGACGCGCTGGCGCTGACCGAGGCGCCGCTCGTGCTCGTCGGGCATAGCCATATCGCCCTCGCGATCTCGGAGCAGGGCGGCGGCATCGCCCGCCACGGCGCCTCGGTCGACCTCGCTGCGGGCCGATGGCTGCTCAATCCCGGCTCGGTCGGTCAGCCGCGGGACGGCGACCCGCGCGCCGCCTGGCTCGAGCTCGACCTCGACGCCGGTGATGCCCGCTTCCACCGGGTCGAGTACGCGATCGGGGAGACACAGGCGCAGATGCGGGCGGCCGCCTTGCCGCCGCCGCTCGCCGCCCGGCTGAGCAGCGGGCTCTAGGCCTGTGTCTCGGCGACGGCAGCGGCCGGTGCGGCCTCGTTGCCGAAGGTGATGCCCTCGCGGGCGAGCGCGAGCTGCACTTCCTCGCGCGCCTTGAAGATCCGCCACTTGACCGTGGCGAGCGTGACCTCGAGCGAATCGGCGATCTCCGCGTAAGAGAGCCCGACGACGTCGCGGAGGAGCAGCGCCATCTTCAGATCGGTGCTCAGCTCGTGCACCGAGCGCCAGACGGCGTCGATCGCCTCGCCCCGCTCGAACGGCGCGTCGAGCACCTCGAGCGGCGGCAGGTCGTCGAGCGCGGCGATCGAGCGTGGCCGGCGTTCGTTCGCCCGCAACTCGTCGAGGACACGGTTCTTCGTCACCTGGAAGAGCCAGGTCGTGAACCGGCAGCGCAGTGAGAAGTTCGGCAGGCCCTGGAAGACGCGGAGGAAGACCTCCTGCGTCAGATCCTCAGCGAGCGAGCGGTCGCCGCCGACGAGACGCAGCACGTAGTTGAAGACCGGCGTTTCGTACGCCCGGACGATCAGGGTGAACGCCCGCTCGTCTCCGCGCTGTGCCTTCTTCAAGACCCCGAAATCAGGTTGCGCCAGTGACAAGGAAGGCGAGTATAGCGCCGCCCTCGGCCGACAAATGTGATTTGCGAAGAATATTTACGACTGCTGGAGCAGGCTTCTCCCAGTCATCTCCGGCAGCTGCTCGATCCCGAGCAGGTCGAGGCACGTCGGCGCGAGGTCGGCCAGCTCGCCGCCTTCATGGAGATGGGCGCCCTCGCGCGTGAGGATCAGCGGCACCGGGTTCGAGGTATGCGCGGTGTGCGGCGAGACGCCGTCCGGCTCGAGCATCGTCTCGGCGTTGCCGTGGTCGGCGGTGACGAGCGTGACGCCGCCGGCCCGCTCCACCGCGGCGACAACGTCGCCGAGACACGCATCGGTCGCCTCGACCGCCTCGACGACCGCCGGGATCACTCCCGAGTGGCCGACCATGTCCGGGTTGGCGAAGTTGACGATCGCGAAGCGGTAGCCGTCGCCGATCGCCTCCGCGAAGCGACGCGCGACCTCGGGTGCTGACATCTCCGGCTTCTCGTCGTAGGTGCCGACCTCGCGCGGGCTCGGGACGAGGATGCGAGTCTCGCCCGGCCACTCGTCCTCGCGGCCGCCGTTCAGGAAGTAGGTGACGTGCGCGTACTTCTCGGTCTCGGCGACGTGCAGCTGGCGGGCGCCCGCTGCGGCGAGCACCTCGGCGAGCGTGTGGGCGACCTGCTGCTCCGCGAAGACGACCGGACAGTCGAGGTCGTCCCGGTACCGCGTCATCGTCGTCACGTCGAAGCCGGTCTCGAGCAGCTTCTGCGTGAGCTGCCGCGCCCGGTCGGGACGGAAGTTGAAGAAGATGACGCTGTCGCCTGGCTCGATCCCCGGCGCGCCCGCGAAGTGGACTGGCTCGACGAACTCGTCCGTGACGCCCGCGTCGTACTGCTGTTGAAGAAAAGAGACAGGGGCTGTCCCTGTTTCCGGAGTGCAACTGACAATCGCGTCGTAGGCCCGCTGCGTCCGCTCCCAGCGCTGGTCGCGATCCATCGCGTAGTAGCGCCCGCTGACCGAGGCGATCCGCTCTTGCGGTAGCTCGGCGAGGTCGTGCACGGCCGAGTGCGGCGAGACGTCGCGGCCGTCGGTGAAGGCATGGATCCACGTCTTCTCCGGCGCGAATTGGAGCAGCGCCTTCAGGTGCGACATGTGGGAGTGGACGCCGCCGTACGAGACGAGCCCGAGCAGGTGCACGCACCGGCCCCGCTCGAACGCAGCCCTCAGCACCGGGTTGTCGAAGAAGCACCCGTCCTCGATCGCCTTGTTCACGCGCATCAGATCCTGGTAGAGCCGCCGCCCCGCGCCGATCGTCAGGTGGCCGACCTCGGAGTTCCCCATCTGACCCGGCGGGAGGCCCGCGGCCTCACCCGACGCGGCGATCGTCGTGTGCGGGTAGCGCGCCCAGAGCGAGTCGAAGACAGGTGTCCGTGCCAGCTCGATCGCGTTCCCCGGGCCGGCGGGCGCGCAGCCCCAGCCGTCCAAGATGACCAGCGCTACCAGCGGGCAGCTGTCCGGCAAATCGCAGCGAACGAGTCGACCTCGAGGGAGGCGCCGCCGACAAGCGCGCCGTCCACGTCCGGCAAGGCGAACAGCTCGGCGGCGTTCTCCGGCTTGACCGACCCCCCGTAGAGCACGCGCACTTCGAGCTTGCTCTTGATGAACGCGTGCGCCTCCTGCACCTGCTCGGGTGTCGCCGTCTTGCCGGTGCCGATCGCCCAGACCGGCTCGTAGGCGATCACGAGCCCGTCCTCCGCCTCGAACACGGCGAGCTGGCGGCGTAGGACTTCCTCCGTCTCGCCGCGGTCGCGCTCCTCCTCGGTCTCGCCGACGCAGGCGATTACCTCGAGCCCCGCGTCGAGCGCTGCGCGCGCGCGCCGCCCTGCGCACTCGTCCGTCTCGCCGAAGTACTGGCGTCGCTCGGAGTGGCCGACGAGCGCGCCGTAGACGCCGAGCTCGCGCAGCATCGGGGCCGAGACCTCGCCCGTGAAGGCGCCCGAGTCCTCCCAGTGGACGTTCTGCGCGGCGACCGCCATCTCGGTGTCGGCAAGCGCCTGGACGGCAGCCGCGAGCGAGACGTACGGCGGGCAGAGGGCGACGTCGACCCATTCCAGGCCGGCCAGCTCCCGCTTCAGGGCGCGGCAGAACTCAGCCGTCTCCTGCGGCCCTTTGTGCAGCTTCCAGTTGCCAGCGATCAGCACCGCGGCTGATCTTGAACGAAAACCGAGGCTCCCGCGGGCTGCTTGACGCGACCCGAGCCCTTGCTAGATGCTGGTGGGCCAATCGATCTTTGAGAGGAGCGGACAATGAGCGAGAGCGTCTATCGCGTTACCGAGGTCATCGGAGTGAGTTCGGAATCCTGGGAGGCCGCGGCGAGAAACGCCGTCGAGACCGCGGGTCGCACCGTCCGCGATCTGCGGGTCGCCGAGGCGACGCGTTTCGACGTCACCGTCCAAGACGGGAAGCTCGCCAACTTCCGGGTCCGCCTCAACATCTCGTTCAAGTACGAGCCGGGCGCATAGGAGCTAAGGCGGCACGGCGAGCGCCGGGCCGAGCCACTTGCGGACGAGGCCGCTCCGGCAGCCGACGACGAGCTTCGCACCCCGTCCCTCCAGTTGCGCGCCGCGAAAGCGGACGTTCAGGCCGAGCTCGTACGTGGTGGCGTCCGGCAGGCCGGCCGGGGAGACCGGCGCGTGCAGGATCGTTGCCGTCCAACCGTCGCCTCGTGCGTTTCGCTTGACGACCTCGGCGGCGATCTGCGCACGCCCCCGCGCCGCCGGCGTTCCCGCGTACGCGACGAAGACGCCGTCCTCACTGAACTCGCGTGCGAACGCGGCTCCGAGACCCGCGTCGAACGCGGTCAGCGTCGCCACGATCCGCTTCACGACGGGTGCCGGGCGGCACGGCCGCGGCACGGTCACCCTCGCCTTGGTGACCCGGAAATGCGGCGCGATCGGCGGCACGCCGAGGAGGAGCGCCAACGCCAGGAGCAGGCTCACTCCTCGGGCGGGATCGCCGCGACCCCGGGCAGCTCCTTGCCTTCGAGCAGCTCGAGGGAGGCTCCGCCGCCGGTCGAGACCCACGAGATCTCCTCCGCCAGCCCGAGCTCCTCGATCGCGCGTACGGAGTCGCCGCCGCCGACGACCGTGAACGCGTCCGCCGCTGCCACGGCTTCGGCGACGGCCTTCGTACCCGCCGCGAACCGCGGCCACTCGAAGACGCCCATCGGCCCGTTCCAGAAGACGGTCTTCGCGGTTGAGATCCACTGCGCGTAGCTCTCGCGAGTCGCCGGCCCGATGTCCAGCCCGAGCCAGCCATCCGGCACCTCGTCGACCCCCACGACCCTCGACTCCGCCTCGGCCGAGAACTCGGCGGCGGCCACTGCGTCTGTCGGCAGCTCCATTTTCCCCTCGAGCGGAGCTCGCGCGGCGAGCTCCGCTGCCATTTTGCCGCCGACGAGAATCGCATCGGCGCGCTCGGACAGCGAGCGCAGCACGCCGATCTTGTCGTCCACCTTGGCGCCGCCGACGACGACGACGAACGGGTGCTCGGGCGAGTCGAGCAACCGCCCGAGGTGCTCGAGCTCGGCGAGGAGCAGGAGGCCCGCGTAGGCGGGGAGCAGACGAGCGACGCCCTCGGTCGAGGCGTGCGCGCGATGCGCCGAGCCGAACGCATCGTTCACGTAGAGGTCGCAGCCGTCGGCGAGCTCGCGCGCATAGCTCTCGTCGTTGGCCGTCTCTCGCGGGTCGAAGCGCGTGTTCTCCAGGACGCGGATCCGGTCGTCCGGGAGCAGTTCGCGCAGCCGCTCCTCGACCGGCCGCATGGCAAGCGCCGGATCCGGTCCCTTCGGACGACCCAGGTGCGAGCAGACGCGAACCTCCTCGGCCCCGCGCTCGAGCAGCAGCCGCAGGGTCGGCAGCGAGGCGCGGATGCGGGTGTCGTCGGCAACGCGTCCCCCGTCGAGCGGCACGTTCAGGTCGGCCCGGACGAGGACGCGCCCGCCTGCGACGTCCGCGCCCTCGACCGAGCGCGGAAGAATCACAGGGGAACCCCTGGTTCCCCCGTGCCGCCCCCTCCTTCACGGCGTACTAGGAGTTCGAGCGTGGACGGAGCCGGCGAGTCGCTACGTCCGCCAAATGAACGGCCGGGCTGACGCGACTGCGCGCGACGTGACTCCGCCGGGCCGAGCCCGGCTCCGCCGATTTCCCCTATGCGGCGCATCGCTACGCGACCGGTGCGGGCGCGAGCTGCCGAGCCATCTTGGCAACCAGGTCGACGAGCCGGCACGAGTAGCCCCACTCGTTGTCGTACCACCCGAAGACCTTCACGAGTGAGCCCATCGCCATCGTCAGGCCGCTGTCGAAGGTGCACGAGTACGGCGAGCCGATCACGTCCGTGGAGACGAGCGGGTCGTCCGAGTAGCGCAGGAGTCCCTCGAAGGCAGCGCTGTCCGCGGCCCGGCGGAACGTCTCGTTGACCTCGTCCACGGAAGCCTCGCGCCCGAGACGCACGACGAGGTCGACGACCGAGCCGTCTGGCACCGGCGCACGCATGGCCATCCCGTCGATCTTGCCCTTGAGCTCGGGAAGCACGAGGCCGATCGCCCGCGCGGCTCCGGTCGAGGTCGGGATCAGGTTGATCGCGGCGGCGCGCGCGCGGCGCAGATCCTCGTGCGGCAGGTCGAGCACCCGCTGGTCGTTCGTGTAGGCGTGGACGGTGGTCATGAACCCCTGCTCGATCGTGAACGCGTCGTGCAGCACCTTCGCCATCGGGGCTACGCAGTTCGTCGTGCACGAGGCGTTGGAGACGATGTTGTGCTCGCTCGGGTCGTAGTCGCCGTCGTTGACGCCGAGCACGACTGTGAAGTCGGGATCGGTGGCGGGAGCCGAGATCACGACCTTCTTCGCCCCCGCTTCGAGGTGCTTCTCGGCGCCTTCACGCTTGGTGAAGAAGCCCGTCGACTCGATCGCGATGTCGACGCCGAGGTCGTCCCACGGCAACTCCGCGGGGTCGCGAACCGAAAGCAGCTGGAGGTGGCGCTCGCCGACCGAGATCCCGCCGTTGCTCACCGCCACGTCGTCGGGCAGCTGCCCGAGCACGGAGTCGTACTTGAGCAGGTGCGCCATCGTCTTCGCGTCGCCGAGGTCGTTCGCCGCCACGATCTCGAAGTCGGAGCCTCGCTGCATCGTCGCGCGGAAGAAGTTCCGACCGATCCGGCCGAAGCCGTTGATGCCTACCCGAACCGTTGCCATGTGTCCCCCGATTTCGCTTCCGCGCCGAGTCTAACCGTGCGCACGCGGGACGAGGCGGGCGGGAGGGGAAGCTCCGAGGACGACCTCCCCCTCCCGTTTGCACCGCGCCCAGGACCGGGCCGGCAGACGGGGTCTGAATCCGCCGGCGGATGAGCGCAGACCCGCTGCGGGAAGTATGAAGCAACTTCACGAGGCAAGCTACAGCAGTTACAAGTGATGCTTTTGCGGCTTGCGACTCAGGTGTCGGCGAGACTCGCAAGGCGCCGCAAACGGCGGTAGACAGCCGATTTGGTCGCAGGTGGACGGCACTTGCCGGCCAGCTCCCGGAGGCTCGAGGAGGGGTGACGGAGCCGCAGGTCGGCGACCTCGCGGAGTGGCGCGGGCAATCGGTCCAGACGCCCCTGCTCGGCGAGCAGGCGAACCGCTGCGAGCTGCGCCTGGGAGGCGCGACTCGAGCGAACGAGGTTCGCGTGGTCCGCGTTTGCCACTCGGTTCGCGGCGGACCGCGCCGCAGCGACGACGGCGTGCTCGTCGAGCGCGAGGGCCGTGTCGCCCGCGCCGGCGAGCGCGAGCGTGTCCGCGATCGCATCCGTCCCCTTCGCATAGGCGAGCGCGAACGTGCCACGATCGCGCACGCGCAGGTCGACGTCCTCTTGCGCGGCGACCCACGCGACGAACTCCGCGCCCGCCCGCTCCGGGGTCCGGATCTCCAGGTGGGGCGAGTGCGGGCCGCTGACGGAGCCCGCGCCGAGCAGAGCTCCCCGGAGGTAGGCCGCGCGGCAGCAAGCCCGGCCGGCGACGCGCTTGGGCGGCCTGGAGAGCGGCGCGCCGCCCGGAGAGAGAACGCCGGCCTCGCGAAGTACCTCGAGCGCCTTCGCCGTGCCGGCCACGTGCAGCTGGAAGCGAGTCGACCGGTCGAAAGCATGCCGGCGGTAGGTGCGGATCTCCGAGTCCACCTCCAACCGCCGCAGCATCGAGAAGCCGCGGCGCGCGACGGCCGAGCTCGAGAGGTCGAGGTGGAGCGCAACCACGCCGCGGCCGTGCAGGTGCAGGCTGCCCGCGGTGTGGAAGAGCGCCGACAGCTCGGCGAGCGTGTCGCAGCGGCGCTGCGGCGTGATCGCGGCGAGCTCGTTCCGGACGTCTTCAGAGAGCATCTTCGAGCTCCAGCAAGCGTCGCTTGTAGCCCACCCCGAGTGAGCCGTACGAGCCGATCCCGCTCGCGGCGACGACGCGGTGGCAGGGCAGGATCAGCGGCAAGCGGTTGTGCGCGCAGAAGGTGCCGGCGGCGCGCTGCGCGTTGGGGTATCCGGCCAGCGCCGCCAGCTCGCCGTAGCTGACGGTCTCCCCGTAGGGGACTCCGCGCAACGCCCCGGCGACTGCCCCCTGGAACTCCGTGCACCAGGAAAGGTCGAGCCTGATGTCCGAGAAGGACACCGCCTCGCCGGCAAAGTACCTCTGGATTCTTCGTACCACTTCCGACACGGAGCCGTCACTGACACGTACATCTTTTTCCCGTAGGCTTTCTGCAGGGGTCCCGGGGGACCCCTGGGGGGCGTTAGGGGGAGATTTGGACGGGCGCGGCAGCTCGTGCCACACCGGCTTGCCGTCCTCGACCCAGAGCTCGCCGATACCCCAGTCGCCGGCGTCGTAGCGGATCGCGCGCGCTCGGGCCACGCGAACAGTTTCGCCTAACATCCCGCGCGTGACGGGCGCCGGGATCTTCAAGCCGCCGACTCCGGTGAACGAGCCGATCCATTCGTACGCCCCCGGCAGTCCGGAGCGCGAGGAGCTGCGCCGCCGCCTTTCCGAGCTCCAGTCACAGCATCAGGAGCTGCCCTGCATCATCGGCGGCGAGGAAGTCCGCACCGGCCAGACGGCCACGACCGTCATGCCACACAGCAAGGACCACGTCCTCGCCGACGTACACCAGGGCGGCGAGGCCGAGGTCGCCCAGGCGGTGAAGGCCGCCGCGGACGCCTGGCCCGACTGGTCTCGCACCCCCTGGGAGGAGCGCGCCGCCGTCTTCCTCCGCGCCGCCGAGCTTCTCTCCGGCCCGTGGCGCTCGACACTCGTCGCCGCCACGATGCTCAACCAGTCGAAGACGGCCCACCAGGCGGAGATCGACGCGGCGTGCGAGCTGATCGACTTCTGGCGCTTCAACGTCGAGTTCATGACGCGCATCTACGAGGAGCAGCCCGTTTCCTCGCAGGGCGTCTGGAACCGGCTGGAGTACCGGCCGCTCGAAGGATTCGTCTTCGCGGTCAGCCCCTTCAACTTCACCGCGATCGGCGGCAACCTCGTCGGCTCGCCGGCGCTGATGGGCAACACGGTGATCTGGAAATCCGCCTCGACAGCGGCGCTCTCGGCCTACTACGTGATGCGGATCCTCGAGGCGGCCGGCCTGCCGCCGGGCGTCGTCAACCTCGTCTACGGCGGCGGCGCCAAGGTCGGCGATCCCGTCATGGCCAGCCCGGACATGGCCGGAGTCCACTTCACGGGCTCGACGGCCGTCTTCCAAGGCATGTGGAAGACGATCGGCAAGAACATCGAGAACTACCGCAACTACCCGCGCATCGTCGGCGAAACGGGCGGCAAGGACTTCATCGTCGCGCACCCCTCCGCGGACGTCGAGTCGCTCGTGACCGCGATCGTCCGCGGCTCCTTCGAGTACCAGGGCCAGAAGTGCTCGGCCGCCTCGCGGATCTACGCGCCGAAGAAGCTCTGGCCCCAGGTGCGCGACCGCCTGGTCGAGGAGGTGCGCACGCTGAAGATGGGCGACCCCGCCGACTTCTCCAACTTCATGGGCGCCGTGATCGACAGCGGCTCCTTCAAGACGCAGCGCGATGCGATCGAAGAGGCCAAGGCCTCCGGCCAGACCGTTCTCGTCGGCGGCGGCACCGACGACAGCGAGGGCTACTTCGTCGAGCCGACCGTGATCGAGACGAGCGACCCCGACTTCCGGCTCCTGCGCGACGAACTCTTCGGCCCGGTGGTGACCGCCTACGTCTACCCGGACAAGAAGTGGGAGGACACGCTCGAGCTGATCGACCGCACCGCCCCTTACGGCCTCACCGGCGCCGTGTTCGCCCGCGACCGCGAGGCGATTCAGCAGGCCGGCGAGAAGCTCGAGTACGCGGCCGGCAACTTCTACGTGAACGACAAGCCGACCGGCGCCGTCGTCGGCCAGCAGCCGTTCGGCGGCGCACGCGCCTCGGGCACGAACGACAAGGCCGGGTCGCTGTGGAACCTGATCCGCTGGGTCAGCCCGCGGACCGTGAAGGAGACCTTCGTGCCTCCCACCGACTACCGCTATCCGTTCCTGGCGCCCGAGTCGAACGGCGCCTGAGAATTTTTACGCCCGTCTAACTTCTACTCACCTCGGCCTAACAGGCGGTCAGTACCGTGGCCGTCATGAGATTCGTCGTCGTCGCAGCCGGCTGGCTCACCCTCCTCGTTCTGCTCCTTCCTGTCCGCGGCTAGCGGACGCTGAAGGACCAGGCAAACGCGGCCGCTTTCGCGGCCGCATTCGCGAAGACGACCACGCTGTGCGATCCCTTCGCAAGAGGCGCCGCCAGGTTCGCATAGACCGTGACGCTCGTCGGGCCGAACGCCGACTTCGAGTCGAGCGTGACGCCGTCGAGGTAGAGCACGGCAACGCCGTGGCCGTGGATACCTCGCACTTCGACGGCGACCTGCTGCACGACCGGTTCCCGCGCGCCCGGCTGCGGGCCGAGCGGGTTGATCTTGAGCGGCTGGAGGAGATCGACCTTCCAGACGAGGCCGTTCTTGCGCATCACGATCGCCTCGACCTGCCGGCCGCGGCGGATGCCGATCACGCCGAAGGGTCCGACGACCCGTTCCGAGACGAGCGTCTTGTAACCCTTCGCGAAGGGCATGAAGCGGGCCTCGAGCGTCGCCCCGTAGTCGCCGGCCGCGGCCGCGTGGACGAATGCGCGCGCGACCGCATCCGGGGTCGGCGCGGGCTGGGCTGTCTGCTTGGGCATAGCGCTTCCACACCCAGCCAGCACGAGCACTCCGAACACAGCGATCCGCTTCATCCGCGGCCCGCCTTGTGCAGCTGCGCGTAGATCCGCCGAGCAGTCTTCGGCGGGATCCCGGGGACGCCCTCCAGCTCCGCTTCGCTCGCCGCGAGGAAGCGCTCGGCGGAGCCGAAATGCCGGATCAGAGCCCGCCGCCGCGTCGGCCCGATCCCCTCCAGCTCGTCGAAGATCGACTCTCGCGCCTGGGCGTCGCGGCGTTGCCGGTGGAAGCCGAGCGCGAAGCGGTGCGCCTCGTCGCGGAGCCGCTGGAGGAGTTGGAGTCCGGCCGAGTCGCGTTCGAGCAGGACCGGCTCCGCGCGACCGGGCAGGAAGACCTCCTCCTCTCGCTTGGCGAGCGCGATCACGGCCACGCGCGGCAGATCGTAGGCCTGCATCGCTGCCAGCGCCGCGGAGAGCTGGCCCTTGCCCCCGTCGATCACGACCAGGTTCGGGGTCGACGCGAAGCCCTCGTCGTACTCGTCGGCCGCCACGTCACGAAGCCGGGCGAAGCGGCGGGAGACGACCTCGGCCATCGAGGCGAAGTCGTCCTGGCCGTCGATGGTGCCGACGCCGAACTTGCGGTAATGCGCCTTCTTCGGAACGGCGTCCTCGAACACGACCATCGAGCCGACCGAGGCCGTGCCCTGGATCGTCGAGATGTCGAAGCACTCGATCCGGATCGGCAGGCTCTCCAGGTTCAGCGCCTCGCGCAGCTCCTCGAGCGCTTCGACACGGCGGAGGCGCTTGCGCTCGGTCTGGACCGCCTCCGACTCGAGCGCCAGCCGCGCGTTCTGCTCGGCCAGCCCTTGCAGGCGCCGCTTCTCGCCGCGTGCCGGCGCGCGCACCTCGACCCGAGCACCGCGCCGCTCGGAGAGGAACTCGGCGAGCGCCGCAGTGTCGCCCGCGTCCGCCGGCACGACGATCTGCGGCGGCACGCTCGGCGACGAGCCGTAGTACTCGAGGCAGAACGCCTCCAGCACCGTCGCCGTGTCCTGCCCGTCGACGTTCTCGAGGTGGAAGCTGTGCCGGTCGACCATCTTGCCGTCGCGCAGCGGGAAGATCTGGACGGCCGCCCGGTCGCCGTCGATCGCGATCCCGATCACGTCGACCGTGCCGACCGCGGCCTTGTCGGCGGTCTGGCGCTCGGCGAGGTGGCGAATCGCGAAGAGCCGGTTGCGGTAGCGCGCGGCGTCCTCGAAGCGCTCCTCGGCGGCTGCCTCCTGCATCCGCCGCTCGAGCTCGCGCTGGATCGGCCGGGTCTCCCCCGAGAGGAACTCGATCACGCCTTCGATGAGCTGCCCGTAGTCCTCGCGCGAAATGTAGTTCACGCACGGCGCCTTGCAGCGGTCGATGTGGTAGTCGAGGCACGGGATCCCCGAGTGGCGACCGGGCTTCGGGCCCTCACAGGGCCGGAACTGGAAGACGCGGTTCAGCACCTCGAGCGTGCCGCGCACCTTCTTTGCGTTCGCGTACGGACCGAAGTAGACGACGCCGCGACGGTGTCGCTCACGTGTGAACATGACTCGCGGGTACTCGTCCGAGACCGTGACTGCGATGTACGGGAACGACTTGTCGTCGCGGAGGCGCACGTTGAACGGCGGCCGGTGGCGCTTGACCAGGTTCTGCTCCAGATGCAGCGCCTCGACCTCGGTGCCGGTGACGATCACTTCGATGTCGGCGACCCGGCCGGCCAACTGCGCCATCGAGGCGCGGCCGTCGCCGCCTTTCTGGAAGTAGCTGCGCACTCGCGGCCGAAGCGACTTCGCCTTGCCGATGTAGAGCACGCCGCCGCCTTCGTCGCGGAAGACGTAGACCCCGGGCTTCGCGGGCAGGCTCTTGAGGCGCGCTTCGAGCTGTTCGGCCATGGCCGGTCAAGCCTAGCCAGCGGTCCTGTCCGCGCAGTTTGCGCAAATTCGGCCGCCGAACCTGCTACTTTGGCCCCTCCCCGAGGACGCCTTTCTATTCGGCCTTTTCTGACAGCTCTCGTCTGCCTGCTTGCCTGCGCGCTGGCGGGCCCCGCGTTCGCGCAGCCGCGCTTGCTCGTCGGCGCCGCGGAGGACTCCTCGAAGCAGTCCGACCCGGTGCTCGCGAAGGTGAAGATGGATCTCGCGCAGCTTGCCGGGCTGAACGCAATTCGAGTCACGCTGATCTGGACGCCCGGGATCAGGACGCTCGACGGAAACGACTTGACGATGCTGCAGAACTCGGCGCTCGCGGCGGACCTCGACGGCGTCCGGCTCTTCGTATCGATCTACCCGATGGGTAGCTCGGTCACGCCGGTCACGCCTCAGGCGCAGTCGGACTTCGTCGCGTACGCGGCCTCGGCGGCGCAGCAACTGCCCACGGTGCACGACTTCATCATCGGCAACGAGCCCAATCTGAACCGCTTCTGGATGCCGCAGTTCGGCCCGAGGGGAAGCGACGCTGCCGCGACGGCGTACGAAGCGCTGCTCGCCCAGACCTACGACGCGCTGAAGGCAGTCGATCCCAGTATCGACGTGATCGGCGGGGCGGTCTCGCCGCGAGGAGGCGACGACCCGCGCTCCGGCCGGCAGACACATTCGCCGACGACGTTCATCCCCGACCTCGGAGCCGCCTACCGCCGCAGCGGCCGGACGCAGCCGATCATGGACACGTTCGCATTTCATCCGTACATGGACACCTCGCGCCAGGACCCGAGCTTCCAGCATGTGCACGGCACGACCATCTCGATCAACGACTACGGAAAGCTGATGCAGCTCCTCGGCAAGGCGTTCGACGGGACCGTGCAGCTCGGCTCGAGGTTGCCGGTGCTCTACGACGAGTTCGGCGTCCAGACACAGGTGGGCGTCACGAAGATCGTCGCCTACTCGAACATGGCAGCGGTCGCAGCCAGGGACGCCGTTCCCGAAGCGACGCAGGCGCTGTACTACCGCAAGGCGATTTCGATCGCGGCTTGTCAAAGAAACGTGATCGGGCTGCTGCTCTTCCACGTCAGCGACGAGGCCGATCTCGGCGCCTGGCAGTCCGGGCTCTTCTACGCGGATGACACAGCGAAGACCAGCCTGGCTCTTGTGAGGGAATCCGCGCTCGCCGCCGAGTCCGGCTCCCCGAACTGCTCCGGCTAGCATTTCCGGCGTGGACGGGCAGTACGTCGCGTACACCTGCTTCAAGGTCGACCCCGCCTGGCGGCGGCTCCCGATCGAGGAGCGGGCCGCCGGCAAGGACGCCTTTGCGGAGGTGGTCGAGCGCTGGGCCGAGCGGATGGAGGGCCTGCGGAGCTATTCGACCGTGGGCGTCCGGCCCGACTGCGACTTCTTCCTCTGGAAGATCACCGAGCGCTACGCCGACCTCGGCGAGCTCGGCTCGGAGCTGAACTCGACTCCGCTCGCCGGCTGGCTCGAGACCTCGTACTCGTATCTCGCGACCACGAAGGCTTCGCAGTACACGAACGCACGGCGCGCGCGCAAGATCACGCCCAGAGACTCGCCGTACCTCGTCGTCTACCCGTTCGTGAAAGTGCGCCCCTGGTACGCGCTGCCGGTCGAGGAGCGCCAGCGCGCGATGGACGAGCACATCCGGATCGGGCACGAGTTCGCCTCGATCCACAACCACACGACGTACTCGTTCGGAATCGACGACCAGGAGTTCATGACGGCGTTCGAGTGCGACGAGCCCGCGGACTTCATGCACCTGATGCTGACGCTGCGGGAGTCGGAGGCGAGCCGCTACACCGAGCGCGACACGCCGATCTTCGTCGGCCGCCACGCCCCGATCCGGGAAGCGCTCGACGAGCTGGACGGCGCCGCCACCCGCGTCGAGGCCTAGTCCGAACCAGCCAAACCGGTGACAGTCACCGGGTAGGAGCCGCTTGGCTCAGGAGCGGCAGTTCGCGCGGTCGCGGCCGGGCGAACCGAACGTTTGGTGACTGTCACCGGTCCCCTGCACTCCGGACCAGGCTCGACGGGACAGCTAGGCGTAGCGATGCTGGTCGCGCCAGACGCGCCACATGGCGAACGCGCAGAACCCGAGCACCAGGATGAACGCGACCGCGTCGACGCCGCCGGGCCGGTTGTACCAGTAGGCGCCGACATCGGTGACGATCAGCAGCGCCGCGCCGTAGAACGTCACGCGCGCACGGGCCGACCACATCCCGATCTCCGAACGCCGGTCCCGCCAGACGAGGTAGATGAAGAACGCGATCGCGAGCAGGAACGCGATCTGGAGGAGCGCCGAGATCGCCACGAGCGTCGTCTGCAACTGGAGCGCGGCGATCACCGCCGCCACCGCCGCGATGATCAGGAAGCCGCGCAGCGTCGGGTTCATCTCCCGGAACAGGCGCATCCACGTCCAGGGTAGCTACCATCCCGGCGTGATCGAGGAGGGCAAGCCGGCCCCTGGTTTCGAGCTCCAGACCGACGAGGGCGAGACGGTCAGCCTCTCGTCGTTCCGTGGCAAGCCGGTCGTCCTCTACTTCTATCCGAAGGACGACACGCCCGGCTGCGCGGCGCAGGCCTGCGGGATCCGGGACGCCTACGCGGAGTTCGGCAAGCGTGGCGCGGTGGTGCTCGGCGTCTCGCCCGACGACGAGCGCTCGCACTCGAAGTTCAAGACGAAGTACGAGCTGCCGTTCACGCTCCTCGCCGATCCCGACCATCAAACCGCGGAGGACTACGGCGTCTGGGTCGAGAAGAACTTCGCCGGCAAGAAGTACATGGGCGTCGAGCGCTCGACGTTCGTCATCGACTCCGAGGGAAAGGTGGCCAAGGTGATGCGCAAGGTGAACCCGCAAAGCCACGCCGACGACGTCCTCGCGGTGCTGCCGTGATCGGCGCGCTGCTCTTCGTCGTCGCCGCGATCGCAACCGCGCCCGCGCCTTCGCCACCTGTGATCCACGAGAGCTTCACGCCGCTCCGTTGCAACCCGAACAACACGCTCGGCATGGAGGGATGCGCGGAGCACCAGGTCCTGAAGACCGACGCGCAGATCAACGCGGAGGTCAAGGTCGTCTTCAAGCTGCTGCGGAGCAACCAGGCTCGCGTCCACTTCGTCGCCGCCGAGCGCGCGTGGCTCTCCTACCGGACGGCCACGTGCAACAGCCGCTCGGATCTCTTCGAAGGTGGCTCGCAGGCGGTCGTGATCTACGCGCAGTGCGAGGTGACCCTGAACAAGGTCCACCTCGCCGACCTGAAGCAGTTCGCCGACTCGCTCCGGCCTAGCTGAACAGCGCGCCGAGGCGGGCGAGGCCGTCGTCGATCTGCTCGTCGGCGATCCGGCTGAACGCGAGCCGGAGGTTCTCGTGGCCGCGGCCGTCCGGGAAGAAGGGCGGGCCGGCGACGAACGCCACGCCTTGCTCCACGGCCTGGCGTGAGAGCTCGGTGGTGTCGCCTCGGGGCAGGGTCAGCCACGTGAAGAAGCCGCCGCGCGGGATCGTCCACTCGACGCCGTCCGGCATGTGGTGCTCCAGGCCGGCCGCGGTCAGCTGCCAGCGCTGCGCGTAGAACGCCCGCGAGCGGGCGATGCCTTCGTCGAGCAGTCCGCGCCGTCCGTACTCCTCGAGCAACCGCTGCGCCAGTCCGCTCGCGCACTGGTCGGTCGTCTGCTTGGCCCAAACGAGACGGGCGAGCACGTCTGCCGGCCCGGCCGCCCAGCCGAGCCGGGTGCCCGGCATGAAGATCTTCGAGAACGTCCCGATCTGGACGACGACATCGGGTGCGAGCGACCACAGGCTCGGCAGCAGTCCGTCAGCGAAGCCGAGCTCGCGGTAGGCGACGTCCTCGACGAGTAGGAAGCCGTAGCGGCGCGCGAGCTCGACGAGCGCGTGCCGGCGCTCTTCGCTCATCGTCACGCCGGCGGGGTTCTGGTACTCGGGGATCGTGTAGAGGAACTTCGGCCGCGCGCCGCCGCGCAGCTCGCGCTCGACCGCTTCCGGGTCGAGCCCGTCCGCGTCCAGCTCGAGCGCGACGACGTTCGCGTCGTAGGCCTGGAAGGCCATGATCGCCCCGAGGTAGGTGGGCGCCTCGACGAAGATCGTGTCGCCCGGATCGACGAGCGCCTTCGCGTGCAGCTCCATCGCCTCGACGCCCCCGCTCGTCACGATCAGCTCGCCGTCGCCCGGCCGCCGCCCTTCGATCCGCTCGAGCCGCGACGCGAGAAAGTCGCGCGTCGAGGCGAGCCCTTCGGTCGGCCCGTACTGGAACGCGCGCTCGTCCCCGACGAGATCAGCGAGGATCTCCGCCAGCGCCTTGCCCGGCAGCATCGTGGGATCGGGAATCCCGCCGCAGAAGGAGATCAGGTCGGTGCGGCCCGCGATCGCCATGATCTCGACTATTGCCTCCCCCACCCCACCCCGGGTGCGCGCGGCGAACCTCTCGAGCAGCTCGGGCTCGGCGATCCGCGTCTCCATGGGCGAAGCTTAGTGCGGGACTTCAGGCCGCGACGAGCAAGCGCAGCTTCCGGTCCGGCTGCCGGTCCTGCTGCGCCTGCCGCCCGAGGCGTGCCAGTTTGCCTCCGCGCGGAGTCCGTGAGAAGTCGCTGCGAGGCTCGAAAGCTGGCGGCTCGAACTCAAGGTAGGAGTGGCCGGGAATCCGCACATCGGCACGATTCCAAGGAGGTACACCTTCTTCCCCGACGGCATTCGCGGTGCGGGGTCGACGTGCTGGTGGTCGACCCGGCGCTGTATCCAGGCTGTGCTCTACTGGCTCGTCGGCGGTCGGCTCGGCCCGGCGAACGTGCCCGCAGGTTGGAACGTGATCCACTCCCCACGCGGCTCATCGAGCCACAACCATTGGTCAGCGCCTCGTACCCACCACCGACCATCGTGGAGCTGCCAAGCAGGTGACTCCCGCTGACAACGCGGACACACCGAAGCGTCCCGCCGCATGGGCTCTTTGCAGTGCGGGCACTCTCGATGCATGCCTCCCACGCCGGCGATCACGGTGTCGGAATGACGAGCGAAGAGGAGGGCTATCGCGGCAAGGGCGACGCTTATTGAGGCCGCCATGGCCAGGTTGAGGCCCCAGCCAACTGATCCCAGCTGCCCAACCTTCCTTGAGATGTTCTGCCTGTCATAGATCGCTACGGCGGCACCGACCCCGCCGAGCAGTGCAGGAAGGACGCACAGTGCTCTGCTCGTGCCTCCGTAACGAACGTACGGGACGATGACCAGCGCTGCGAGCACTGCCGCGCCGAGAACGACCCAGCCGTCGTTCGAGCCGTCAGTCCCGTTCACAGAAATCCCAAGCACCTTCGCCCATGGCGCGAACGAGCCGATCACCATGAATAGGACACTCAGGCCTGCCCAAACCACTAGTCCCATCGGCGAGGCAAGCCTGTGCGCGCGTGGCTGCGGAGCAGTTGCCACGTTGGCGACGCCACTTCGTGTGGAGACTAGAGTCAATGTCGGGCATCAACCGCCTCCGGCCGGCTCAGCCGGCCGGAGGCACATCGCGCGGGAGTCGCGTGTAACCGGTGGGAAGGGGGCTCACGGGGGAAACCGGCTGTTTCCCCCGTGAAGCAAGCGAGCCGCGAAGCGGCGAGCGCCGCGCGTTGCGGATGAGAGGACTTGAACCTCCACGGGGTTACCCCCACACGGACCTGAACCGTGCGCGTCTACCAATTCCGCCACATCCGCGGGCGGAGGCATTCTAGCCGCGCGTACGATGACCCCTCTGCGACGGGGTCTCCTAGTGATCTTCCTCTGCGCGCTCGTCGTGGCACCGAGCGCGGCCGCTGCGTCGACCGAGGTCGTGGTTACCCTCGGCGCTCCATCGCTCGCGACGGCGGTCGCCAAGAGCCGGGTGCTCAGCGCTCGGACGAAGACGCATCGGCTCGACCTTCGCTCGTCGACGAGCGTCGCGTACCTGCGCTCGCTCGCCGCCGAGCAGGCCCAGGTCGCCCACCGGATCGTCGGCGCGATCCCTTCGGCGCAGGTCAGCTGGCACTACGGCGTCGTGCTCGACGGGATCGCCGTCACGGTCCCGAACGACCGGCTCGCCGCCCTCGCCCGCGTTCCCGGGGTTGCCAAGGTCTGGCCGAGCGTAACCTATCGGCCGCTCCTCGACCGCAGCCCGGAGCAGATCGGCGCCGACCAGCTCTGGGGCGGCCCGACGATGCCCACCGCGGGCAACGGGATCAAGATCGGAATCATCGACGACGGGATCGACCAGAGCCACCCGTTCTTCTCTCCCACCACGTTCACGATGCCGCCCGGTTTCCCGAAGGGTGATACCGCCTTCACGACCGCCAAGGTGATCGTCGCGCGTGTCTTCTCGCCGAAGTCGAACCACTGGAAGTACGCGCAGCTGCCGTTCGATCCGGTCGAGTCCGATCACGCCACGCACGTGGCCGGGATCGCCGCCGGCGAGTTCACCGCCAACGCCGTCGCGGGTCGCGGGCCGGTCTCCGGCGTCGCGCCGATGGCCTACCTCGGCAACTACAAGGCGCTGACCGTCCCGACCCCGGAGTTCGGCCTGAACGGCAACTCGCCGGAGCTCGCCGCCGCGATCGAGGCGGCGGTGAAGGACGGGATGGACGTGATCAACCTCTCGCTCGGCGAGCCGGAGATCGAGATCAGCCGCGACATCGTAGTGGCCGCCATCGACGGAGCCGCCGATGCGGGCGTTGTGCCGGCCGTCGCGGCGGGCAACGAGGGCGACACGCTCGGGCGCGGTTCAGTGGGCTCGCCCGGCAACGCGCCGCAGGCGATCTCGGCCGCGGCCGTCTCGAAGAGCGACGTGCTCGCCTACTTCTCCTCGATCGGGCCGACGCCGATGTCCCTGCAGCTCAAGCCGGACGTGAGCGCGCCGGGCGTCTCGATCCTCTCTTCCGTGCCTGCACACGAGGGCTCCTGGGCGCAGTTCAGCGGCACGAGCATGGCCTCACCGCATGTGGCCGGCGGCGCGGCGCTGCTGAAGCAACGCCATCCGACCTGGACGGTCGCGCAGCTGAAGTCCGCCCTCGTCCTCACGGCCGACCCCGTCTTCTCCGACACGCAGCACGGCAAGGAGGCGTCGACGCTCGAGGAGGGCGGCGGGCTGATCGACCTGCCGCGCGCGAACGACCCGCTGATCTTCGCCGCACCGACGAACTTCACGTTCGGGCTCCTGCGCGCCGGAACGAGCGCCACGCGGTCGGTCGCCCTGAACGACGCCGGCGGGGGACTGGGCGACTGGAGCGTGACGGTCGTGCCGCAATCGCAGACGCCCGGCGTGACGGTCAGCGCCTCGGTAGCGACGATCACCGTGCCCGGGCGCCTCGACCTGACGGCGACCTCGACCTCGACGGCGGCGCAGGCGGACCTGACCGGGTTCGTCGTCCTGGCCAACGGCTCGAACACGCGCCGGATTCCCTACTGGCTGCGCGTCGAGAGCCCACAGCTCGGGCCGGCGAGCGCCTCGCTCACGCGCACGGGCGACTACAAGGGAGACACGCGCGGGAAGCCCTCGCGCGTGACTTCGTACCGCTACCCGGACGACCCCGGCGGCCTCGGGATCAAGAACTCGCTGCCCGGCCCGGAGCAGGTGTTCGAGGTTCGCCTTACGAAGCCGGTCACGAACTTCGGCGTCGCGGTCACGAGGGTGGGACCCGGAGTCCACGTCAGCCCGCGGGTCGTGGCGGGCGGCGACGAGAACCGCCTCACCGGGAACACCGGGCTGCCCGTCGACCAGAACGACTACCTCCCGAGCTACGGCAACCTGGAGCCGATCGCGGGCGCGCTCTTCCCGGCGGCCGGCACGTATGACGTCGTCTTCGACACGCCGTCGGACGCCGAGGCAGGCCCGTTCGCGTTCCGCTTCTGGACGAACGACACGACGCCACCGGCGGTTCGGATGCTGACGCGATCCGCAAAGGCTCCCAGGAAGGTCGCCTTCGCAGTCGGCGATTCGGGCTCCGGCGTCGACCCGAGCTCCCTCTCGGCCTCGATCGACGGCCATGCCGCCGAGGTCTCGTACGCCCACGGCAAGGCGGTCGTCTTCCTCCCGCGCAGCCTCGCCCACGGCCGGCACCGGATCTTGCTCGTCGTCTCCGACTACCAGGAGGAGAAGAACAACGAGAACTCGGGGCCGAGCACCCCGAACACGAACTTCTTCCGAGCGACGCTGACGATCCGCTAGCGGCGCGGGTCGCGATCGAGAGTCGGCAGCGACTCGAGGTCGCGCTGCACGCTCGCAGCGAAGTCGTCCGTTTCGGTGCGGATCAGCTTCAAGCTCTGCTTGCGCTTCGCTCGGGCGCGCCGGTCGCGGGCCTGTAACCCGACGTGGCCGGAGAGCCGCGGCCATTCCGCGCCCAAGAGGACGAGCACTGCGAGAGCGAGCAGCGCAGCGAAAAGCCAGCTCACGACCGGCCATTCTAGTACAGTCGCTTCGTGCGCAGAATGCTCGCGCTGTCGATCGCTGCGCTCGCATTCGGAGCTGCACCGGCCGCGCATGCCGCCGAGCAGGTGCTGACCTACCGGACCGCGCCGGTCACGCTGCCCGGCTACTTCACCGTCATCAACACCGTGCGAGCCCCCTCCCCACAGGTCGACGGGTACGTGACCGGGATCAGCGCGGTCGTCGTCGACACGGCGGGCAACGAGGTTCCCTACACCGATGTGATGCTCCACCACGTCGTGATTGTCAACGCCTCGCGGCCCGACGTGACCTGCTCGAACTACACGAACATCGACGGCCAGCACTATCCGTTCGCGCCCGAGCGCTTCTACGCCGAGGGCGAGGAGCGCTACGCGATGGCCCTACCCGGCGGCTACGGCTACCCGAACAAGGGGAGCGACTTCTGGGGCATGGTGTACATGCTGATGAACCACCATGCGACACCCCAGACGGTGGCCGTCCAGTACACGATCCACTACGTCACCGACCAGCAGCTGACGCCTGTGCGGCCCTACTGGCTGGACGTCAAGAACTGCAAGGGCGACCCGGTCTTCGACGTTCCCGGCACCGGCGGCCCAGGCTCCACCTACTCACAGAGCGCGGACTTCAAGGTGAACGAGCCCGGCCGGATCGTTGCCGTCGGCGGGCACGTGCACGGCGGCGGCGTCAGCCTCAACCTGACGAATGCGACCTGCGGCCAGAGCCTCTTCACCTCGTGGCCGACCTGGGGGCTGAAGACACCGCTGCCGGTGCTCCATGAGACCGGCCCGGCACACACGAGCTCCTTCACGAGCGCGGACGGGATTCCCTTCTCCGCGGGCGACACCTTACGGCTGACCGCGACCTACGACGACAGCCTGCCGCACACGAGGGTGATGGGGATCATGATCGCCTACGTCGCGCCGGGCGCAGCCGCGGGCTGCGCGACGGTGCCGCCGCTCCAGCTCGATCTCGGCCAGCCGGGCCCGCCGCCGCTCGTCCCCCAGCCGCTGGCGACGACCCCGACCGGGCCGCAGAAGGACACCTCGACCGCCTGGGTCGGGAACTACCAGTTCTCGCAGCCACGGGTCGTCATCAAGGCCGGCACCCGTTTCCGCTGGCGCTTCTTGGGGCCGGAGATCCACGACGTCACGCTCGCCGCCGGACCGGTCGGCTTCTCCTCGCCCTACCTGACGAAGGGCAAGTCGTTCTCGTACAAGTTCACGAAGCCTGGGACGTACAAGCTCTACTGCTCGCTGCACCCCGTGGCGATGACGCAGATCGTCGTCGTCCGGTGACCGGCAGGCCACAGCGTAGCCGTGCCCTGCCTTCCCGTCTCGACCTCCGGCTGCGCCGCCGCCTTCGACTAAATCGCCACAGTGTCCGTGCCGATAGTGGACAGATGAGTACCACCCTCATCGCCCCGTACGCCATGCTCTGGCTCGTGCTCATGCGCGGGTTGCTCGTCCGCGCCAAGCTCCTCCCCGCCACCTGCGCCCGCTGCGGCCTCCGGCTCGAGCGGCTGCACCTCGGCGAGTCCGTTTGCGGCTGTAGCGTCTAGCGTCTCCTCGACCGGCTCGCGGATCGCGAGCTTCCGCTCGAACGAGCGGCGCAGATCCTCACCGGAGACGGGCAGCTTGTAGCGCGGCCGGCGCGGCTCGATGTGGACGATCTTGACGTCCGACTCGCGCGTGCCGTGGCAACGCGCGTAGGCCTCGGCCTCGGACAGGGGTCTCAAGCGCTGCTTGTTGCGCACCTCCTGTCCATCCTAACCCGCTCCGGTCAATCGCCCCAGTCGAAAACCGGCGTCGCCGACCAGATGTCGACCTCGCGCGCCGGCTCCTCCGCCGTCGGCGCATCGTCAGCACGCGCGTCGGTCTCTGAGCGGAAGAGTGCGTGGTTCGCGAGCTCGTCCGCGCCGACATACGTCTCGAGCGGCATCGTGCCTTCGAGCCAGCCGTTGCGTCGCTTCAGTGCCAGGTGGTCCCGAATTGCCTGTGAGAAAGCGGAATCGTCCATCCCGTGAACGTAGGACGCGGGCCGGACGTCATGCGGTTGCAGGCGCCGGTTAGCCCGGCCGGCAGTACTTCGTGTTCCACTTCAGCTGCGATCCGGCGGAGCGCACGGTCGCCGTCAGGATCGCCGGCCCAGGGTCGCCGAGACGGATCTCGAGCGAGCCTCGCGTTGCCCGAAAGCGAGCGTCGCTCGGTGTCTTGCACGCTAGACGAGCTCCGGCCTTCGTCGTCCGGAACGGCCCTTTCGGCAATCCCGCTCGGGCGGCCGCGGCCGAGCAGCCCGATCCGACCGACGCCCCCATGCGAGTCACCGCCGCGAGTGCTTTCCCACCCGTGCTCGCCGTGACGCTCTTCCCAGGCACGAAACGGAGCTGGAAGCTCGTCGCGACGCACACCGAAGCAGTCCGGGTGCCGATCTTGGCCACGAAGCCGTCGACGCCGCCGTTCTCGGTTGCGTCGGGACCGGCGACGGCCGGGAAGCCGCTCGTCGAATCCGTGCCGCCGCCGACGTAGGCATTGCCGGCTGCGTCGACGGCGATCGCCGGGCCGGAGTCGGTGGCCACGGACCCGCCGTCGTTCCCAGCTCCGCCGATGTAACCGGCGTAGGCCAGCCCGGCCCCGGATCGCGTCACCTTGGCGACGAAGTCGTCGTGACCGCCGTTGAAGGTCACGTCTGGGCCGCCAGAGGCTGGGAACCCGTTACCCTGGGTGACCCCGGTGACGTACGCCTGACCTGCGGCGTCGACGGCTATGCCGTCCCCCGTCTCTTAGCCGCTGCCGCCGATGTACCCGGCGTAGGAGAGCGCGCTGCCAGAAGGATTGACCTTCGCGACGAATGCGTCTTCTGCGCCGTTGAAGGTCAGATCCGGGCCGACCTTCACAGGGAACGTCGTCTGGTCGGACGTCGTCTCCCCGGTCACGTAAGCGTTGCCGCCCGCGTCCACGGCGACGCCGGCTGCTCTGTTGTCGTAGTTCTCGTCGCCGCTACCGCCGATGTACCCGGCATAGTCGAGCCCCGAGCCCGTCTTGTTCACCTTGGCGACGAAGGCGTCCGACGTGCCGCCATTGAACGTGAGATCCGGGCCGACGGCCACCGGAAAGCTGGTCTCGGTGGAGTGGGTGTCGCCGCTCACATAGGCGTTCCCGGCCCGGTCGACGGCGATGGCATATGCGTCGTCCAGACCGGCGCCCCCGATGTAACCGCTGTACACGAGCTTTTGCCCGGTCGGACTGACTTTCGCCACGAATCCGTCGACATCGCCGTTCGGTGTCAGGTCCGGCCCCACGGCCGTGGGGAAGCCCGAGCTGGCGGTTCCGCTCAGATACGCCGCCCCGGCGCCATCCACCGTAATGCCCTCCCCCTGGTCCTGGCCCGGCCCGCCGAGATACCCCGAATACACGAGCGCCGTCCCGCGCGCCGCGATCTTCGCCACGAACGCGTCGCTGAAACCGCCGTTGTAGGTCAGGTCCGGGCCGCCTTTCACAGGGAAGCTGTCTTGCGACGAACTGCTTGCGCCGCTCACGTAGGCGTTGCCCGACCGGTCGACGGCGATCCCGATTCCGTAGTCGTCGCCGGTACCGCCGATATAGCTCGAATAGAGCAGGGCCGTGCCCGAAGGGTTCAGCTTTGCAACGAACGCGTCGAGAGAGCCGCCGTAGGTGCTGTCCGGCCCTTTGCTTGCCGGGAAGTTCGCAGAATTGGTCCAGCCCGTCACGTACGCACTTCCGGCCCGGTCGACTGCGATCCCGTTGACGATGTCCTCGCCCGAGCCGCCGAGGAAGCCCGCGTAGAGAAAGCTCGGCGGGTCGATCAGCAGCGGCCGGTGGTGGTCATAGGGCCCGAGCCGGAGGCCAACCTCGTTGCCGCGGACGACATAGCCGGCGCCGACGTGGTGGTGACCCTGAAACGCAACGGGGCGTCCTTCTCTCAGGGTCCGTCCGGGTACGGCGATCCTCAGGCTCGCTCCTTCTGCTCGAAGGCTCGCGCCGCCGTAGCGAAAGCGGATCCGCCCAGGATCGGCGCCTGGCTGGAGGACGAGGTCGTACTCCAGGCGTCCCCGCGGGCCTCGGTAGACCAAGTCGATTCCCGGCCACAGGCGGCGATAGACGAGCCTGCGGAACGTGGGCAGTGCGGTCCGCCAGTTCGAGACCGGGCCACGGAAGTAACTGACGACGCCGGGGAGGCGGTCGACGGCTACGGGTCGGACGTCACGCGCGCCGACGAATGCGACGTCAAAGCTCGATCCCTTGACGTGGTACGTCGCCCTGCCTGCCCCGAAGCGAACCCCTCCTCCCCGTCCTTCGACGCCGAAGGCTGCGCTCGCCGGCAACTGACCTCGGTTCTCGACGAACGCCAGAGGCAGCCGGGCGAGCGCGGACTGCACCCGACTCTCCCCACGATCGGGCGCGCCAAGCCGGAGCGGCCGTGCGTCTCCGACGGCGAGGGCGACGAGCAACCCCACGATCGCCCCGGCGCCCGTCCCTCGCACGCGCGGAACGTAACAGACGCCTGGCGCCCCGAAGCTCCCCGGGCTGGACTCGAACCAGCAACATTTCGGTTAACAGCCGAACGCTCTGCCAATTGAGCTACCGGGGAAGGCGGGCTCAGTTTAGCGGCGGTCCAGGGCGGCTCGGAGCCCCGCGGCCGCGCGTTCTGGATCGGCGGCATCGCCGATCGCGCGCACGACTGCGATCCGCTCCGCGCCCGCGGCGACGACCTCCGCGACGTTTCCTGCGTCGATGCCACCGATCGCGAACCACGGCTGCCGTGCTGTCGCCGCGTGGCGGACGAGCTCGAGCCCCACGGCCGCGCGGCCGGCCTTCGTGGGCGTCGCATAGACAGGGCCGACGCCGATGTAGTCCGCCTCGGCCGCGTCGATCTCCTCCGGTGCGTGAGTAGAGAGCCCGACGGCGAGGCCCAGGCGGCGGGCGGCCTCGACGGGAAGATCGTCCTGGCCGACGTGGACATAGTCCGCCTCGACAAGCAACGCGAGGTCGGCACGGTCGTTGACGACGAGCGGCACGCCTAGCCGTCGCGTCAGCTCGCGGGCGAGCTCGAGCGCCGGCAGCAGCTCGCGATCCGGGAGCTCCTTCTCCCGGATCTGGACAAGATCAACCCCTCCTTTGACCGCTGCCTCGAGGAACGGCGCGAGATCCGGCCGTACGCCCGTGACGAGATAAAGGCGGCTAGCCGCCAGCGACCGGTCGCGCGACAACGAGCGTGTCTCCTTCCGCGAGCTCGACCTGCGAGTAGCGGGCACGCTCGACCGGCTCGCCGTTGCGCTCGACGAGCGCATACGAACCGGCGAACTCCAGCGTCTCGAGCAACCGGGCGACGGTCGCGTCACCACCGAGCTCGAGCTCGCGGCCATTCACGAGCACCTTCACCTGACCACCCCGGCGACTGGACTCGACGGCTCGGCCGTCTCTTGCTGCGCGATCGTCCCGGCGAGGAACGCCGCCCGCCCGGCTTCGACCGCGAGGCGAAAGGCGCCGGCCATCGCGACCGGGTCGCCGGCCCGTGCGATCGCCGTGTTGACAAGCACCGCGTCCGCGCCCAGCTCCAGCGCCTCGGCCGCGTGCGAGGGCGCGCCGAGGCCCGCGTCGACGACGAGCGGCACCTCGGCCTGCTCGACCATGATCCGGATCGCGTCGCGGAGCTTCATGCCCCGGCCGCTGCCGATCGGGGAGGCAAGCGGCATCACGGCCGCGCAACCGACCTCCTCGAGCCGCTTCTGGAGAACCGGGTCGGGCTGGACGTAGGGCAGAACCGTGAACCCCTCCTCCACGAGCTGGGCGGCGGCCTTCAGCGTCTCGACCGGATCCGGTAGCAGGTACCGGGGATCCGGAATCACCTCCAGCTTGATCCAATTGGGCAGCCCGCCGGCGCGCGCGAGGCGCGCGATCCGAACGGCCTCGTCGGCGGTCTCGGAGCCGGCCGTGTTCGGCAACAGCAGGATCTCGTCCGGCAGGAAGCTCGTGATGTCCTCGCCGGGGCTATCGAGATCGAGACGGCGCACCGCGACCGTGACCAGCTCGCAAGCCGACGCGACCACGGCATCCCGCATCGTCTCGAAGCTGTCGTACTTGCCGGTGCCCGTGATCAGGCGCGAGCGGAAGCTCCGGCCTGCGATGACGAGCGGGTCTTGCATCGTTCTCCCTTCGCTGGCATGACCCAGATCAGGTTCGGCGGTCGCGGCCTCGTGGCCCCCTCTCAGTCCCCGTCAGGGACTCCCGCAGTCAGGGAAATGTAGCGACGGAGGTTCGGGCGAGTGGTTTCCGGGTAGGCAAGACACATGCTCCGCAAGCTCTTCGACAAGTTGCGCGGACGAAGGTCTGGCGCGCACCACCGCGCGGCAGACATCGCCGACAAGGAACGCGAGCACAAGCTGGAGGTCGAGCGGGACGCGACCTCCATGACAGGCCCGCGCTTCTAGACGAGATCGCGCAACGCGGCTCGGACCCGGGCGAGCGACGCCTGGAGCTCCCGCGTACGCTCGAGGTCCTCCGTCGCCCGGCTGAGGTCGCGCTGCAGGCGCCGCTCGCGCAGGCGCAAGAGCAGCTCCTTGGCAGTCACCTCCGAGACGTCCTCCTCGGTCGCGCGCGCATCCAGCTCGGCGAGGAGGCCGGTCAGGCCGTTCGCTCCGACGCCCTCGACGAGGTGCGCCCGGAGTTGGCGGTGCTCCTCGCTGTTGAAGTCGTCCGGGCTCAGCTCGGCGAGCAGGGGGACGAGCTTCCGGTGGCGAACGACCGCGGCGAGCGCGTCTCGCTCGAGCCGATCGCCGACCTCGAGCACCCGCTCGGAGATCCCCACGGCCGCTCCTCCCGCGCGGGGCGCGAGCCCGGCCTGTGTATCCCGCGACAGCCCAAGCTGGTCGGCGACGAACCGGAGCGCGTCCTGGCGCTCGGGCGATTCCTCGATCGGGGCGAGGAACTCGCGCGCGGCTCGGAACTTGTCCTCGGCCGAGCCGGAACCCGCGCAGATCACGCGGACGCCATGGAGCGGATATGAGGCAGCTTCGTCGAGTCGCGCCTGGAAGCCGGCCGGGTCGTCCGCGGGATCCGAGCCCTTCGGCAGCGCCACCACCAGCACGTGGAAGCCGTTGCGTCGCGCAAGGTCCATCCCGCGCAGCGTCGCAGCCTCGCCGGCGGCGTCGGAGTCGAAGCAGAGGTAGAGCCGCGAGGTCAGCCGTGTCAGTTCCTTCAGCTGCCGTTCGGTGAGCGCGGTGCCCATCGAGGCGACCGTCGGCTCGAGCCCGGCCTGGCGGAGCGCGATCGCGTCCGTGTTCCCCTCGACGACGACCGCGCGCTCCTGCTTGGCGATCGCGCCACGCGCCAGGTGCAATCCGTAGAGGATCGCCGACTTGTGGAAGAGCTCGCCCTCGGGCGAGTTGACGTACTTGCCGCGCAGGGGGTCGTCCTCGCGGAGCTTCCGCGCCGAGAACCCGACCACGCGCCCGCGGGCGTCGGCCATCGGGAACATCAGCCGACCCGCGAAGTAGTCGTTGCCGCGGCGGTTCACAAGCCCCACTGACGCGAGCTCCGCTCGCGTGAATCCCTTCTCTGCCGCCTTGCGCGCGAGCGTCGCCCCGCCCGGCGAGAGCCCGAGCCGGAACTCCCGGCACACCTCCTCGCCGAGCCCCCGGCCTGCGAGGTACGCGCGCACCGGCTCGCCCGCCTCGGTCTCCCAGAGGTGACGTTCGTAGAACGCCGTCGCCTGCTCGAGCAGCGCGTAGAGGCGGTCGCGATGACGCCGCTCCGCGTCCTGCTTCGGGGAAGTGTCGTCGTACTCGAGCGGGATCCGGAAGCGCTCTCCGAGCCACTCGATCGCGCCGGCGAAGTCGAGGCTCTCCGTTTCGCGCACGAAGGTGATCACGTCGCCCTTCGCGCCGCAGCCGAAGCAGTAGTACCACTTCTCGACCGGGTTGATCGAGAAGCTGGGCGTTCGCTCCTCGTGGAACGGGCAGCGGGCGGTAAAGCGCGAGCCTGCCTTCCGCACCTGTGTCCGCGCCGACACGAGCTCGACGAGGTCGGCCGCCTGCTTGACCCGCTCGACGGAGTCGTCCTTGATCCGTGCCACGTCACCACGTAGGGGACAGGCCCGCAGGGCCCGTCCCTTGGTCTAGCGATAGGAAGAGGGACGGTTTCACTTCAGCTCCTCGGCGAACGACAGCGCGAACCGGTCGGTCATCCCGGCGATGTAGTCGACCACCTCGTGCGGCTGGTCACCCCGGTCGAGCAGGTGGTCGAAGATCCTCCGGACGACCGCGTTCGCCCGAGCGTGCTCCGCGCGCGCAGCCGGAGCCAGGTACACGCGGTCGAACATGAACTGCCGCAGCGCGAGCATCGCGCTGCCGATCTCGTCGCTCTGGACGATGTCACCGGCCCGCTCGGACCTCTCGACGAGGTCGTGGACCAGCGTGTCGATCCGGTCGGAGCCCGTCTCGCCGAGCACGTCGAGCTCGTCCCGCGGCAAGTCTTCTTCGCGGAGCAGCCCGTAGCGCACCGCGTCGTCGATGTCGTGGTTGATGTACGCGACGCGGTCGACGAGCCGGACGATCCGGCCCTCGAGGGTCTCTGGCTCGGCCGGCCCGGTGTGCGTGAGGATGCCGTCGCAGACCTCGTGCGTGAGGTTCAGCGACTGCGCGATCCGGTGCGATTGCTCGTAGTGCCGGAAGCCGGTGCCGAACCGCTCGCGCAGTGCCGCGTCGAGCGCGTCCTCGCCCGCGTGGCCGAACGGCGTATGGCCCATGTCGTGGCCGAGTCCGATCGCCTCGGTCAAATCCTCGTTCAGCCGCAGCGCCCGCGCGACGACCCGCGAGATCGCAGTCGTCTCGAGCGTGTGCGTCATCCGCGTCCGGTAGTGGTCGCCCTCGGGGTCGATGAAGACCTGCGTCTTGCCCTTCAGCCGCCGAAAAGGCTTCGAGTGGACGATCCGATCGCGATCGCGCTGAAACGGCGTCCGCACGCCGCATTGCTCCTCGTGGTCCGCGCGTCCCCGCGACTCGTAGGAGCGCACGGCCAGCGGCGAGAGCCACTGCTCCTCGTGCTCCCGCACTCGCTCTTCGAAGGCGCCCGCTACGAGGCCGCCGCGCTCAGGCATGCGCTCAGCGTATCGACGCTCGCGGCTACGCCCGCCAGGATTCTCTCGGCGAAGTCCGGCTCTGCCGGACGCAGCCATGCCGCGCGAAGACGCGTCAACTTCGCCTTTCGAGCGAGCCAGCGTACGAATGGCCGGCCCCGCTTCGCTCAGAGCTGTCGAGGCGCCCGCAAGGAGGGGGTCCGTGGGGGAACCAGGGGTTCACCCACGTTCAGATAATGATCGGAACGGTGCCGCCGTCCGCGCTCCAGGCCGCGCCCGTCACATAACCGGCACGGTCCGAGCACAGGAAGACGATCACCGCGGCGATCTCCTCGGGTTCGGCAAGACGGCCGAGCGGACGCCCGGCCCCGACGGCCGCCAGCACCTCTTCGCGCGTCTTGCCGGAGCGCGCGGCCTGCTGGTCGGCCAGTCCGCCCTCGCCGAGCCAGGCGGTGGTCGCCGTCGGCCCGGGCGTGACCGCGTTGCAGCGGATCCCGTCCTTCGCGTAGAGGTCGGCGATCAGCCGCGAGAGCGAGAGCACGGCGGCTTTCGTCACCGAATAGTTGGGCATCCCCGTCGAGGGCCGCTTGCCGGCCGTCGAGGAGACGTTCACGATTGCGCCCTTGCTCTCGCGCAGGAGGGGCAGCGCTGCGCGGATCGAGCGGACGTAGCTCATCACGTTCAGCTGCCACATCGCGTCCCACTGCTCGTCCGAGACCTCCTCGAACGAGCTCTGATAAGCCTCGCCGACGTTGTTGACGAGGACGTCGAGGTGGCCGAACTTCGCGGCTGCCTCGGCGACGAGCGCCGCCGGCGCACCCGCCTCGGCGAGGTCGCAGACCACGTGGAGCGCCTCGCCCACAGCGGGTCCCTCCTGACGGCGGCCGCACGTGACGACCCGCGCTCCCTCCTCCGCGAGCAGCCGGGCCGTCTCGACGCCGATGCCCGCGGTGGAGCCCGTGACGATGCAGACCTTGTCGCGGAGGCCGAGTTCCAAGGCGCGGCTAGCATAGTCGCGTCGTGACGACGATCCTGCTGGCGCGCCACGGCGAGACCGACTGGAACAGGGAAATGCGCTTCCAGGGGCACTCCGATCCGCCGCTGAACGAGACCGGCCGCGCACAGGCGCGTGCGCTCGCGGAGCGCCTGGCGGCCGAGAAGCTGGACGCGGTCTACAGCAGTCCACTGCAGCGCGCCCGCGAGACGGCCGAGATCGTCGCGGCGCCGCACGGGCTGCCGGTGCAGGTGGAGCCCGGTCTGATGGAGGTCGACGTCGGCTCGTGGTCCGGGCTCACCCGGGCCGAGCTCGAGGAGCATGACCGCGAGGCGCTCAGAAGCTGGCTCGACCACGGCCCCGGCTGGACGGGCGGCGAGACCTACGAGCAGATGGCCGAGCGGGTCGTACACGCGCTCGAGCGCATCGAGGCCGAGCATCCCGACGGGCGAGTTCTCCTCGTCACCCACGGTGGCTCGCTGCGTGCCGTCCAGGCGCATGCACTCGGGATCTCGTTCGAAGACGCCCGCCGCAGCGGCGTGCCGACGCACAACTGCGGCCTCTTCGAATGCGTGCTCGGGAGCAGAACCTTCCGCAGACTAGACTGACCCGAGTGGACGACTACTCGGCGAAGTACAAGGGCGAGCAGATCGAGGTGGCCCTCTTCGGCGGCGACTACCAGGACGGCGTGCTCACGGCGTACTGCTCGATCGACGACGTCCCGCACGTCGAGCTGAACGGGCACATCCTGATTCCGCTCCAGAACATCGCCTCGCTGCACTGCTCGAGCCGCTGCGACGCGCCCGAGCCTGACTGGCCGCCGCGCGGGCTCGCCGAGGACGAGCGGGACGAAGACACTTAGATGGCTGATGCCACGATCTCGCGCGCTCGGTTGCGCGATCTGGCGTGTCTGGGTCGCTCGCGCCCCGAGGCGGACGATCTCGTGGCACCACCCATCTAGCGCTGCGGCCGTGGTCGCGGCGCGCAACCTCGTCAAGGCATGGCTCTTCCTGCTCGGCCTGTGCGTGCTGCTCGGCCTGCTCGGCTGGGCGCTCCAGGGATTCCGGCTCGCGTCGATCTTCGTCTTCTGTGGAGTGCTGCTCGGGGTCGCGGACTACTGGTATGCGGATCGCGTCGCGATGGGCATGGTCGGGGCCAGGGAGCTGCTCGCGGCCGAGGCCCCGGCGCTTCACTCGACCGTCGAGCGGCTGGCGGCACGGGCCGGCGTGGCGAAGCCGCGCCTCTATCTGATTCCGGACGGGCTTCCGCGCGGGCTCGCGACCGGCCGCGGCGTCCGGAGCTCGGCTGTCGGGGTCTCGTCCGGGCTGGCTGGACTGGCGAACCCGGCCGAGGTCGAAGGAGTGCTCGCGCACGAGCTCGCGCACGTGCGCAACCGCGACGTGCTGATCCAGACGACGGCGGTCGTGATCGCCACGCTGATCGTCGAGTCGAGCCGCGTCGGCGGCTTCCTGCAGCGGGCGCTGCTCTTCGCCCTCGGTCCGGTTGCGGCCGCGTTCGTCCACCTGCTGCTCTCGCCGAAGCGCGAGTTCGAGGCCGACCGGCTCGCCGCCGAGCTCTGCGACTCCCCGCACGGGCTTGCTGACGCGTTGATCCGGCTCGAGCAGGCGACTGAGCTCGTCGAGTTCCGGGGATCGCCGGCGACGGAGCCGCTCTTCACGATCAACCCGTTCGCCGAAGAAGGGCTCGCGGCGCTCTTCGTCACTCACCCGCCGGTGGGCGAGCGTGTGAGGCGCCTGCGGGCCCTGGACCCACAGTGGCGCGAGAAGCTCCGCGCGGCGTGACGCATCCGCTCGCGCGGGTGCTCGCGGATGCGGCGAACGGGACGTTTCCTGCTCCGGACGGTGCGGTGGAAGTCTTGCCTCCCGCGCCTGGTCGCTCGGACGCCGTCGTGGCGTTCACGGCGCACAACGTCGTCGCCGCGCCCGTCACGCCGGCCGAGGCCCTGGCCCAGCTCGCTCCGGACGACCTCGGCGCGCCCATGTCGCCCGCCTTCCTGAGCTGGCTCGGCGAACGCCTCGGAAGCCCGGCGGGCGTCCTGGACGTCGTGCTCGCCGTGCCCGAGGCGGAGCGGCCGAGCAGCACCGAGCTCGAGCTCGAGCGGGTCGACGCCGCGGACAACCATCGCGTCGAGCGGGCGCTGCGCTATCGCGACGGCGTCGAGGTCTGGGGCGTCGAAGGCGCCGTGCTCGCGATCGGGCGTGGCCTCGCCGGCCGGGTCGAAGTCGCGATCGAGGTGGAGCCGGATGCACGCGGCCGCGGTCTCGGGCGCGCGCTCGCCCGGGATGCGCTCGCCCTCGCCCCGCCGGACGAGGCGGTCTTCGCGCAAGTGAGCCCCGGTAACGTCGCCTCGCTGCGCGCGTTCCTCGCCGCCGGCTATCGCCCGATCGGCTCCGAGGTTCTCTTCCTCCGCAAATGAAAAAGGGCCGCCTCTCGGCGACCCTTGAACGAAAAATGTCGGCGGCGACCTACTCTCCCGGGGGCTTGCGCCCCGAGTACCATCGGCGCTGGCGGGCTTAACTTCTCTGTTCGGAATGGGAAGAGGTGTACCCCCGCCGCTATGACCGCCGACAAGGTGTCAAAGGCGCCCGAATACGGCACCCTCAAAACTCCATAGCGGCTTCACTTGGTTCAAATCAAGACCTCGGGCAATTAGTACGGGTCCGCTGAATGCATCGCTGCACTTACACGTCCCGCCTATCAACGTGGTTGTCTACCACGGCCCTTACTCCTTCTAGAGGATGGGGAGCCTCATCTCGAGGTGGGCTTCCCGCTTAGATGCTTTCAGCGGTTATCCCATCCAGACGTAGCTAATCAGCAGCGCCGTTGGCACGACGACTGATACACCAGAGGTCTGTTCGTCTCGGTCCTCTCGTACTAGAGACGACTCCTCTCAAGCTCCCAGCGCCCATGGTGGATAGGGACCGAACTGTCTCACGACGTTCTGAACCCAGCTCGCGTACCGCTTTAATGGGCGAACAGCCCAACCCTTGGGACCTACTCCAGCCCCAGGATGCGACGAGCCGACATCGAGGTGCCAAACCCTTCCGTC
>JBBQTQ010000002.1:0-74733 GCA_038213135.1 Gaiellales bacterium | reverse complement strand
TCCGCAGCGGTGACACCATGGTGCTCGCGACGGCCCAGGGCCGGACGGAGGCGCGCGAAGGCGCGGACTTCTTCCCGCTGACCGTCGACGTCGAGGAGCGGATGTACGCCGCCGGCAAGATCCCGGGCGGGTTCTTCAAGCGCGAGGGCCGGCCGACCGAGCGGGCAATCCTGACCGCGCGGATGATCGACCGCCCGATCCGGCCGCTCTGGCCGAAGGGCTTCCGCAACGAGGTGCAGGTGATCTGCACGACGCTGTCGGCCGACCTCATCACGGCGCACGACATCCTCTGCATCAACGGCGCGTCGGCCGCGCTGATGATCTCGCCGCTGCCGTTCAGCGGCCCGGTCGGCGCCGTCCGCATGGCGCTGATCGACGGCGAGCTGATCGTCAACCCGACGCTGCAGGAAGCGGAGTCGCCCGACAACAAGATGGACCTGATCGTCGTCGGCACGAAGGACGCGCTGACCATGGTCGAGGCCGGTGCCGACGAGGTGCCTGAGGAGACGCTGCTCGATGCACTCGCCCGGGCGCACGACGAGATCCGCAAGCTCTGCGACGCGCAGGAGGATCTCCGCCGCCAGGCGGGCAAGGCGAAGTGGCTCGACCTCGACGTCCTGCACGAGATCGAGACCGGACACGGCCACTCGATCTGGGAGCGGATCCAGTCCGCCGGCCTCCGCGAGGCGAGCCAGATCGTCGACGAGCTCCAGGAGCAGCTGTCGCCGGAGCTCTCGATGGAGTCCACCGAGGACGACATCATCCGCGGCGTCCAGGTTCGCTCCGCTCTCAACACGATCCTCGAGAAGCAGCGCCTGACCGCTGTCGAGGGGCCGGTGCGAGAGCAGTTCGAGTCGGAGTTGCGGGCGCTGACCGAGGCCGAGCAGGACTCGAAGGAGCTCAAGTCCGCGAAGCGGTCGCTGCTCTTCGACCGGCTCGTCGAGGGCGTCGAGCTTCCCTTCCCGGTCGGCTCGCCGGCCGCGGAGGGCGAGCAGCCGGCCAAGGACTCGATGACGCGGCAGTACGTCAAGCGAGCCGGTGAGGCGATCTACAAGGACCTCGTCCGCAAGAAGATCGCGGTCGAGAAGCGGCGGCCCGACGGCCGCGGCACCGAGGAGATCCGCGCGATCGCCTGCGAGGTGACGGTCTCGCCGCGCACGCACGGCTCGGCCCTCTTCACCCGCGGGCAGACGCAGATCATGACGCTCTGCACGCTCGGCACGGCCAAGGAGGGCCAGCGGATCGACGACCTCTCGCTCGAGTCCGACCGCCGCTACATGCACCACTACAACTTCCCGCCCTACTCGGTCGGGGAGACCGGCTTCATGCGCGGCCCGAAGCGCCGCGACATCGGTCACGGTGCGCTCGCGCAGCGGGCGCTCGAGCCGATGATCCCGCCGGCGGACGAGTTCCCGTACACGATTCGACTGGTCTCGGAGACGCTCGAGTCGAACGGCTCGTCGTCGATGGGCTCGGTCTGCGGCTCGACACTGGCCCTGATGGACGCAGGCGTGCCGATCAAGCGGCCCGTCGGCGGCATCGCGATGGGCCTCGTCAAGGAGGGCGACGACTACGTGATCCTGACCGACATCCAGGGCGCCGAAGACCATCTCGGTGACATGGACTTCAAGGTCGCCGGGTCGCGTGAGGGCATCACCGCGCTCCAGATGGACATCAAGATCACCGGCGTTACGCAGGAGATCATGAGGAACGCGCTCGAGCAGGCCAAGCGGGCGCGCGAGTTCATCATCGACCGTATGGCCGAGGCGCTGCCGGAGACGCGGACGGAGCTCGCGGAGCACGCCCCGCGCATCTCGACGGTGAAGATCAACCCGGACTTCATCGGCAAGGTGATCGGCAAGGGCGGCGAGACGATCCGCTCGCTCGAGGCCGACTACGAGGTCCAGATCGACATCGAAGAGGACGGCACGATCCTCATCTATGCCACCGACGGCACGAAGGCTGAGGCGGCGATTGCTGCGATCACCGGCCTCACGAAGGAGCCGGAGGTCGGGGACACGTACACCGGCAAGGTCGTCAAGACGACCCAGTTCGGCGCGTTCGTGGAGCTGACGAAGGGCACCGACGGGCTGCTGCACGTCTCGAACGTGGGCCCTGGTCGGGTTGGCCACATCGAGGACGTGATGGCTCGCGGCGATGTCGTGGACGTGATCGTCCAGGAGGTCGACAAGGAGCGCGGCCGGATCGGGCTCAAGCTCGTTGCGAAGCACGAGAACGGCACGCTCGTCCAGCCCGAAGAGTTGATCGAGCGGGCCAAGGATGCGCCGCCGCGGCCGCCCGAAGAGCCGCGTCGCGACGGCGGCCGCGGCGGTCGCGGCGGGCGTGACCGCGGACGCAACTAAGGCGCCCCTCCCAGCCATACTTGCCGGCCTCCGGCCCGCTATCACGCGGCGCTGGAGGCCGCCCTCGCCCGCCAAGGCGTCCAGCCTTGGCAGCGGACGAGTGCGGCCTCCAGCTTGGTGCTAGCGACCCAGAGGCTCGACAGCACGACTGGAAGGGGCGCTAACTCTCAAGTCGAGCCTTCCCACGGCCGATTCAACGGTCGTGGGAAGGCTTCGCCTTGTGTTCGCTGCGCTCGCGTTGGCGGCGCTTCTCGCCGGCTGCGCAGGCACTTCCGGCAGCGACGACGCCTCCGTGTACCGGACGCAGATCACGCCGTCGCTCCTCCGCCTGGACGGTGCTGCCTCGCTCGGCCTGCGGGCGATTCAGTCCTTCGAGAGGGGCAGGAGCTCCTTCCTTGCCGCCCACCGGCGGGTGACGGCGGCCGACAAGAAGCTGGCGGTCACGCAGAAGCTGATGGTGGCGATCGCACCCCCGCAGAAGTACGCGTCTGCACACGAGGGTTTGCTTCGCTCGGCGGGACTGCTCCGCGTGGCGTTCTCCACCTACGACCGCTACCTGCAGAACTTCGTGCTCGCAGTCGCGGCGTTCAAGCAGGCCCATCGCGGCCAGTTCGAGGCGCAGCAGGCCACTCGAACCTACGGCGAGTACGCGCTACGACTCCGCGGCTTCGAGGCGGTGGCGAAGGCCGCTGCCAGTGCCGCGCCCGAGGCGATCCTCTTCCCGGCCGATGTCGTGGGCTATGCGCCGCCGAGCACGGTCGTGTACGTCACGAGGCAGGGCGTCGTGGCCGGCTCCGGCCCGATCGGCTGAGCCGGGTCGCCGGGGCTACGATCCCCGGGTGCAGGAGTACGTCCTTTCCGAGCTGGACTCCGGCGAGCGCCTGATCACCGAGCGCGTGCCGACCGTCCGCTCGGTCGCGCTCGGATTCTGGATCGGCACCGGCTCGCGCGACGAGCCCGACCCCAAGGCGGGAGTCAGCCATTTCATCGAGCACCTGCTCTTCAAGGGGACTCGCTCGTACACGGCCCAGCAGATCGCGGAGATCTTCGACGGGCTGGGCGGCGAGCTGAACGCGGCGACCTCGCGCGAGCACACGGTGGTCTATGCGCGCGTGCCCGACCACCACCTCGACGACGCGCTCGACGTGATGGCGGACATGGTGTTCTCGCCGGTCTTCGCCGAGGTCGACTCGGAGCGTGAGGTCGTGCTCGAGGAGATCGCGATGCTCGAGGACTCGCCGCAGGAGCTCGTGCACGACCTGCTCGCGGAGGCGGTCTTCGGCGGGCACCCGCTAGGGCGGCCGGTGATCGGCACGGCGGACGTGATCTCGACGGTATCGCGGCGCTCGCTGTCCGCGTATCACCGCGGAACGTACGTGGCGGGCAACATCGTCCTTGCCGCAGCCGGGAATCTGGAGCACGACCGTCTGGTGGCGCTCCTGGCTCGGGCGGAGCGGCAGCGCGTCGAGCCGCCGGCGCGGCGAACCAAGGTGCGGCCGCCGCTCGTGAAGGAGCCCTCGCCGGGCCTGCGCTTCCAGCGGAAAGACACCGAGCAGTACCACCTCTGCCTGGGCGCGCTCGGCATCTCGCGTTCCGACCGGCGTCGCTTCGTCGCGTCGCTCCTCGACTCGATCCTCGGAGGATCGGCCTCGTCGCGGCTCTTCCAGGAGATCCGCGAGAAGCGCGGCCTCGCCTATTCGGTCTACAGCTTCGCCTCGCAGTACACGGACACCGGCCTGATCGGGCTCTACGTCGGCACGCGCGAGGAGAACCTCGGCGTCTGCGTCGAGGTGCTCGCCGAGCAGATCGCGGACATCGCCGGCGGCAACGTGCGCGAGAGCGAGCTCGAGCGGGCGAAGGAGAACCTGAAGGGTCGGATCATGCTCTCGATGGAGTCCACCTCGAACCGCATGAGCCGTCTCGGCAAGTCGCTGATCACCGACACGGAGCTGCTCTCGCTCGACCGGATCATCGCGGAGATCGACGCCGTCGAGGCCGGGGCGGTGGCCGAGTTGGCCGGCGTCCTGCTCTCGCCGGAGCGCCTGTCGGCGTCCGGGATCGGGCCGTCCGAGGAGCGGTTCGTGGCGGCCGTGGAGCGGATCCATCCCGGGCTGCCCGCAGCCGCTGCCGCCTCGGCGGCTGCGGCGTGAACGTGGGGAGTTTTCGGCACACTTTCGTTCCAGTCACGTCACAGACACGTCACGGCTTCCGAGTTACGCTGACCGCATGGGGGTGCCTCAGGGGGGTCCCCCGGGGGAAGAGGTGACGCGTCTACCTGAATGGGGCGTGCTCGGACACGAAGGCGTCGCGTGAAGGTCGCCGTCTTCGGGGCTCGCGGGAAGGTTGGGACGACGATCGCCGCTGCGCTCGAAGACGCCGGGCACGGGGCGGTCAGGATCGATCTCGGCGACCCGGTCGCGCTCGACGGTTGCGACGCGGCAGTCGACTTCACCCAGCCTGACGCCGTCGAGGGCAACGTGGCCGCTTGCCTGGACGCCGGGATTCCCCTCGTGATCGGCACAACCGGCTTCGACCAGGAGCGCGTGGCCCAAGCAGCGACCGAGCGCGGCGTCCCGGTCTTTCACGCGCCGAACTTCGCGATCGGCGCCGTGCTGATGATCCGGTTCGCCGCCGAGGCCGCCAAGCACATGCCGCATGCCGAGATCATCGAGCTGCACCACGAGACGAAGCTCGACGCGCCCTCCGGCACCGCGAAGGCGACAGCCGCGGCAATGGGCGGCGACCCGCCGATCCACTCGGTCCGGCTGCCGGGCCTCGTCGCACACCAGGAAGTGATCCTTGGCGGCCGCGGCCAGACACTCTCGATCCGCCACGACACGACCTCCCGCGACGCCTTCGTGCCGGGCGTCCTGCTCGCGCTCGAGAAGGTCGGTGCGCTGCCGGCCGGCCTGACTGTCGGGCTTGACCGGCTGCTCTAAGATCGGAGGATGCTCGGGCAGGTCCTGACCGCGATCGTGACGCCGTTCGCCGCCGACGGCGCCATCGACTACGCGAGCTTCCGCGAGCTGGCTGCGTACCTCGTAGACCACGGCTCCGACGGCCTCGTCGTCGCCGGCACCACCGGCGAGTCGCCGACGCTGACCGACGAGGAGCGGATGGAGCTGTTCCGCGTCGCCCTCGATGCAGTCGGGGATCGAGCCACGATCGTCGCAGGTACGGGCACGTACTCGACCGCGCACTCTGTGCACCTGACGGAGCGGGCACACGAGCTCGGCGTCGACGGTCTGCTGATCGTGACGCCGTACTACAACAAGCCGCCGCAGCGCGGGATCGTCGAGCACTTCAAGGCGATCGCCGCGGCGAGCGACCTGCCGATCGTCGTCTACAACATCCCCGGCCGGGTCGTGATCAACATCGAGCCGGAGACGATCGCGCAGCTCGCCGAGATCCCGAGCGTGAAAGCCGTCAAGCAGGCGAACGACGACCTCGAGCAGGCCCGCCGGATTCCCGGGTTCGGCCTCGACCTCTACGCGGGCGACGACTACCTGATCCATCCGTTCCTGGAGCTCGGCGGCATCGGCGGCGTCTGCGTTCACACGCACGTCGTCGGCCCGCAGGTCAAGGAGATGATCGGCCGTTACGGCGAGGGCGACACCGAGGGCGCCCGCAGGCTCGACGATGAGCTGCAGCCCGCCTACGACCTGCTCAAGATCGCGCCGAACCCGATCGCGATCAAGGCCGCACTGAACCTCCTGGGCCACGAGGTCGGCGGCCTGCGTCTCCCGCTCGTCCCAGCGACGGACCAGGAAGTGGCACAGGTCCGCGCCTGTCTCGAGCGCCTGGGGGCGCTCGCAACCGTTTAGGCACCGCCGATGCCGGGTTTGCCGGCGTCGGCAACAGTGGCCCGGGAGCGGGTTCATCTGGGCCGAGTTGGCATTCGCCGGCTCCGCGAGCGCTTGCCGGGCCAGTCCGCCAGCGAGGAGGGGGCTCGTGGGGGAACCAGGGGTTCACCCACGGTCCATGCTCACGTGCGCGCCGCCGAGCAGCGCACGTGGCATTTCCCAGCGGGAACCTAAGCGGCGCCGGCTTCGACGGCGCGGAGAGCGGTGCCGAGGATGTGCGGCTCCTCGCGATACACCTGCTCGAGCGCTGCGACGACCTTCGGACAGAACTGCGTGCCCGAGTGCGAGCGAATCTCTTCCATGGCCGCATGGATCGAGCGGCCACGGCGGTAGGGGCGGTCGCTCGTGAGCGCGTCCCAGGCATCGGCGACGAGCACGATCCGCGCCGGGAGCGGGATCTGGTCGCCCGCCAGCTGGTCCGGGTAACCGGCGCCGTCGATCCGCTCGTGGCTCGAGCGGGCGATCTGGACGACGACAGGGGAGAGGTCGATCCCCAAGAGGATGTGCTCGGAGATGAGCGGGTGCTCCTTCATCACCTTCCACTCGTCGTCGTCGAGGGGGCCGGGCTTGTGAAGGATCCGCTCGGGGATGCCGATCTTGCCGATGTCGTGGAGCAGCGCACCTACCTCGATATCGTCTAGCTCCCCACCCGAGAAGCCGAGCCTGGATGCGATCGCCACGGCGACGTCGGAGACGCGCTCGGTGTGACCGCCCGTGTAGTCGTCCTTCGCTTCCATCGAGCGCGACAGCGCCGCGATCGTGGCCAGGTGCTTGCGCCGCACCTCGGTGACGAGCTCGGCGCTCTCGATCGCGGTCGCGAGCTGGGGAAGGATGGCGTCGCGGAGGCGGTCCCAGCGCTCGCCCTCGAAGCCGGGCGTGACCTCGAGTACGAGCGAGGCGATCCGCTTGCCGCCCGCAACGAGGCCGATACCGAACTCGCCCGGGCCGAGGTGGAGCGCAGCATTCGCGCCGGTCAGCTTTTCGAGCGCTTCCTCTGCGTAGCCGGTCAGGGAGTCGCGGTCGTGCGCGCGAGCTGCGAGGCCGCCGGCGAACTCGAACAGCTCGCTCAGATCCTCGTTGCGTGACTCGAGCTCGAGGTTCGCCTTGCGCAGCTCTTCGTTCGCCTGGCGCACCTCGTCGACCGACTTGCGCGTGCGGCTGACGTACTGCCGGACGGAGACCATCATCATCGCGGGCGGCAGCGTGAAGGCCAGCAGGCCGACGATGCCGATCTTCTGGTAGGCGTAGATCAGGGCGTAGGCGAGCGGGCCGGAGGCGAGGTAGTACGGCGTGCGCCAGCGGAAGCGCTCGGCCCAGACTGCGCGGACGTCGAGGCCCTCGGAAAGGCCCATGGCCACGCTGAGCAGGCCCACGTTCACGGCGCAGTACGCGGTCGCCGCCAGCACGGATGCGCCAAGGGCGACCAGCTCGTGCGGCTTCGGGCCGGCGAGCGCCTGGTAGATCGCTGCTGCAGCGGCTGCCGAGAGGCCGAAGTTCGCCGCGTCGAAGACCGCGCGGTGGAGCTTTGGCCGCCGGACGGCGAGCAGCACACCCGCCATCGCCAACCCGGTCAGCATCGCCGGCCCGACTCCGAAGCTGAACGCGGTGGCGAGGACGCCCGTGCTGGCGAAGCTCAGGGTGCCCCGGCCGTAGACCTCGACCGCTGCGAACTGCAATCCGAGCGTGATCGCCACGAAGATCCCGTAGAGGAGCGGCTGATCCTCGATCGAGTGGAAGGCGTGAACGCCTACGACCGCCAGCAGAGCGCTGGCGGTCGAGGCAACGAGCGTGATCAGTGCAGCAACTGCACTGGGATCGCGCCCGGCGGCTGGCGCAGTGTTGGCCATCAGTTCCTGCCTATCCCCAATCGTTCGACGAGTTCCAGCTGGAAGCCGAGTTCCAGGCGCCGTTCGCACCGCTCCAGCTCGAGGAGGTGCTCCAGCTCGAGGAGGCGCTCCAGCTCGAGGAGGCGCTCCAGGACGAGGAGGCGCTCCAGGACGAGGAGGCGCTCCAGGACGAGGAGGCGCTCCAGCTCGAGCTTGCGTTCGCCTGGTCAGCCTGCTGCTTGGCGGGCGAACTCGCGAGACCGCGGAGACCCGCCGCCATCCACCAGGCGTAGCTGGCGTTGTGGTAGAGCCCGTACTTGTCCGAGTTGGCAGCCGAGGCGGCCTGGTTCTGCCAGGAGGTCGCCGCGTTCTCCCAGTCCTGAGCTGCCGAGCCGTTCTGGCCGTTCTGCTGACGGGCGTTGCCGGCGTACTCGTAGGAGACGGCGGCCCAGCTCGGCGTCGTGCTCTGGGTCATGGCGTTCGCCGCGTTCTCCCAGGCGGTGGCCGCGTAGCCGTAGGTGCCAGCCTGGACGAAGCTCGCGCCCGCCCGGTCGTAGGCGACCGCTGCCATCTGGAAGGCACCCAGCGTGATGAAGTCGCTCGCGACGTTGTTGTAGATGTTCCCGGACTTGCTCGGGTTACCGCCCTTGAGCGCGTCCGCCGAAGCCCTGTCCGCGTCGACACCCTCGCCCTGCCAGTTGCCCGCCTTCGGGCCCCAGATGTAGGCCGCGTTGGCCCAGGCGTAGGCGGCGCTGTTGTAGTTGCCGTTGTTCTCGTACTTGCCGGCGGCGCGCTCCCACGAGAGAGCGTCGCCCGAGGCGCCCGAGTTGAAGGCGTTCTGGCAGCTGTTGCTGCCGCTGTTGCAGGTGGTGGTGGTGGCGCCGCCCGAGTACGCGACGCCCTGGTTGGCCTGGCCGGGCGTACCTGAGAAGCCGAGCAGCGCCGAGATGTCGAGTGAGCCGGCGTTCGAGCCGGTCAGAGGCCGCTCGGTCGAGATCAGCATGCTCTTGATCTGGTTCGGGGTCAGGCTCGAGTTCTTCTGCAGGAGCAGAGCAATCGCGCCGGCGACCTGCGGGGCGGCGAACGACGTGCCGTTCATCATCAGGTAGCCGGACTCGATGTGGTTCGCCGCCGGCGCCATCAGGTCGAGCTGCGCACCGGAGGGCTCGTCGGCGACGATGTGCCGGCCGGGAGCCATGACCTCCGGCTTGACGAAGCCGTCCATCGTCGTGCCGTACGTCGAGAAGCTTGCGACGAAGTCATCCGTCGTCGAGAGCGTGTCGTTCGAGTCGGACGCGCCGACCGTGACGACGAAGGGATCGTTAGCGGGGGCGTAGAGCGCCGTGTCGGGCCCGCTGTTTCCGGACGAGGTGACGACGGTGATGTTGCCCTGCCAGAGCGACTCGACGGCCTGGTCGAGCGCGCTCGTCGTGTAGTTGCTCGGAACCGTCTCGGCGAGCGAGAGGTTGACGACCTTGATGTTGTACGTCGACGCGTGGTTGAACACCCACGCGAGGCCGTTGATGATGTCGCTCGAGTAGACGCCGTCCGGGCTTGCGACCTTGATGCCGTAGACCTTGGCGCCCGGAGCGATTCCGATGTAGCGCCCGTCCGAGCTCTTGCCCGCGGCGACGGTCGCCACGAACGTGCCGTGGCCGACATCGTCCGAGGTGGTCGTGATGCTGGGCGAGCCGGCCACCGCGGTCAGCCGCGAGCCGAGGTCGTTGTTCGGCGCGACGCCGCTGTCGACGACCGCGATGCCGATGCCCTGGCCGGTGAGGCCATTGTTCCAGGCGGCGTCGACGTTGTCGATCTTCGGGTAGAGCGTGACCGCCGAAGACGAGCTCAGCGCCGAGCTCACAGCGGTGTTGACGATCGGCGAATCCACGGTGATGAAGGAGACGCCCCGGCTGTGCGCGAGGGAGTCGAGCTTCGAAGCGGCAAGCGCACCGCTCTCAGCGTTGATCAGCGAGACGTGGTCGAGCTGGCTCGCGCCGAGACCCTCGAGCGCGCCACGCGCGCCGGGCCCGTACACGATCACGTGCACGAGCGGATCCGAGGAGCTCTGCGTCTGCTGCTCCGTGTTGGTGGAGGCGACGACGCTCGGATCGATCTTCGGGTCGCTCGAGACGGCCGGGGCCGGAGCCGGGGCCCGCACCTGAGCCTGCTCCGGGGCGGCCACCACTGCGGCCGGGGCCGCGACGGGAGCCGTCGGAACGATCTCCGGGACCGCGACACCGCGGACCACGGCAGGAGCCGGGGCGGCCAGAGGCTTGCTCTGGTTCCAGATGTTCGAGAAGACGGAACCGGGACGGGCTGCCTGGAGACCCTGCGGGAGCGAGACGCCCCGAGAGCTGCTCCCGTACGCCCGAGAGGTGGTGCCGTACGCCCGCGAATGGTTGTCGGGCTGCTTCACGCCACGGGCCTCTGCGAGGCCGGGGACGCTGATCAGGAGAGCCGAGACCGCGAGGGCGAGGGCTCCAGTGCGCTTGGTCTGAGTCATATGGGTTCGCTGCATGTCCACGTTCTGTGTCGATATCGGCGGCGATGCGTCACCACAAAGGGGGAAATGCGTCTCACCCTTCCGGGAACCACGCCCGTAAGATCAATCCGTGGCGCTCCGGATCATTCCGCTCGGCGGGCTCGGCGAGGTCGGGAAGAACATGACCGTCTTCGAGACCGAGGGCGGCGCGATCGTGCTCGACGCCGGGCTGGCCTTCCCGCGGGACGAGCATCTCGGCGTCGACCTGATCCTGCCGGACATCTCGTACCTGCGCGATCGCGACGACGTGCACGCCGTCGTCCTCACGCACGCACACGAGGATCACGTCGGCGGGCTGCCATATCTGCTGCGCGAGGTGCGGATCCCGGCGATCTACGGGACGAAGCTGACCCTGGGCCTCGTCCAGTCGAAGCTCGACGAGCACGGGCTCCTGCGCTCGGTCGAGCTGCGCGAGGTGCGTCCCGAGGACGGAGAGATCTCGATCGGTCCGTTCCGGCTCGAGTTCGTGCACATGGCCCATTCCGTGCCCGACAACGTCGCCGTGCTGATCTCGACCGACGACGGGCGCGTCCTGCACACGAGCGACTACAAGATCGACCACACACCCGTGGACGGCGTCAGGACGGACGTGGGCAAGCTCGCGGAGCTTGGCAACCGGGGCATCGACCTGATGCTCGGCGACTCCACGAATGCGGAGCGGCCGGGCGTGACCGGGTCGGAGCGGCTCGTCGGCGAGGCGTTCCGCCAGCTGATTCCGATCCGCAACGGTCGGATTCTCGTCGCCTCCTTCGCCTCGAACGTGCATCGGATGCAGCAGGCGATCGACGTCGCCGTCCTCGTGGGTCGCAAGGTTGCGGTCGTCGGCCGCTCGATGCGCAAGAACCTGAACATCGCGCGCAACCTCGGCTACATCCAGGTTCCCGACGAGACGCTGATCAAGCCGACCGACCTCGACGAGTACCAGCCGCACGAGGTGTTGATCCTCTGCACGGGCTCTCAGGGAGAACCGCTCTCGGCACTGACCCGGATCGCCTACCACGACCACCCGGCGGTGCACGTCGAGCCCGGCGACACTGTGATCATCTCGGCCAAGCCCGTTCCGGGGAACGAATTGCGCGTGCACGACGCGATCAACGGACTCGCGAAGGCCGGCGCAGAGGTCTTGCACCAGGACATTGCTGCGGTGCACGTCTCCGGGCACGCCAACTCGGAGGAGATCCGGACTGTCCTGTCGCTCGTGCGGCCGCGCGCGGTGATGCCCGTGCACGGCGAGTACCGGATGCAGGCCGCGCAGGCCCGGATGGCCGGGGAGCAAGGGGTTCCCGCGGATTCGATCCTGATGTGCGAGAACGGCACTGTCGTCGAGCTCGAGCGGGGGAAGGCGCGCATCGTCGACCACATCCAGGCGGGCGTGACGTTCGTCGACGGGCTCAGCGTCGGCGACCTCAGCGACGTCGCCCTGCGCGACCGGCGCAAGCTCTCCGAGGACGGCGTCCTGATCGTCGTGGCGACACTCACCACTGCGAACGGCGCCGTCAGCGCCGCACCGGAGCTGATCGCCCGCGGCTTCGCGGAGTCGGGGCCGCTGCTCGACGAGATGAAGGCCGAGGCGGCGACCGTGCTCCAGGGCCTGCTCAGCCAGCAGATCACGGAGATCAAGCTGCTCCAGGAGCACCTGCACGACGGGCTCGGGCAGCTCGTCTACGACCGCACCGGTCGACGGCCCTTGATCCTTCCGGTAGTCGTAGAGGTATGACCCTCGCGCTCCTGACCGGCGGAGGCTCCAGCCCGGCGAAGCCGGACTCGGCCACGGCCTGGGCCTGCTGGAGGCGCCGTGCTCTCCGGGCCCGTATTGCGAATACTGTGCCCTGCGGCCCGTCACCTCCAGCAGGCCCTCAGGAGCACGAGGTATGACCGTTCTCGGCACCGGCGGCTGGGCCGACGTTCTGCTGGAGAACGGAGGCTCCGAGCGGACAGCCGCGCGGCTCGTGGCGCAGCTGCGCGCCTGTGAGGCCTCGGCGCTCGCGTTCTGCCGGCTGCTCGAGCGCTGGGCCCGCGGCGACGCCGATCCGTGCACTCCCGGGCGCCGCGAGGCGGCGCTGCAGCGGGCCGCCGACCGGGCGGAGACCGCACTCGCCGGCTTGGAGGCGCCGCTCGGCCGCTATCTGATGGAGCTGGAGGCCGAGCTCGCGGAGGGCCGCTCCTGGTACGGCGAACCGAGCTCGGCCGAGCTCCTCGACTGGAGCGCGGTCCTGCAGCGGGCGGGCGTGCGTGCATCGCCGGCGCGAATCACGCAGGTCTATCTCGAGCTGGCGGTGCTGATCCGGGCGCTGGAAGGGCTCGCTGCAGCCGCGCGCTTCGGCTCCAGCCCGTCCCGCGCCTCGCTCTGGGCCGGCCTCTTCGACCTCCGCGAGAACCTGCTCGGCCGCGCGCTGGAGGATCTCAGGGCGCTTGCCGCCTAGCATCGCCGTCGTCGGCAGCATCAACCTCGATCTCGTCGCCCGCTGCGAGCGGCTGCCGCAACCGGGGGAGACGCTCACGGGGGCCGTTTTCGAGCGGCATCCGGGCGGCAAGGGCGCAAATCAGGCAGTTGCGGCTGCTCGGCTCGGCGCCGAGGTGCGGATGATCGGCTGTGTGGGAGGGGACGGGTTCGCCGAGGACGCGCTGGCCGGGCTGCGCGAGGCGGGTGTCGAGCTCTCTCTCGGTGGCTCCGAACGGCCGACCGGCGTCGCGCTGATCGTTGTCGGAGCCGACGGCGAGAACCAGATCGTCGTCGCGCCCGGCGCGAACCTCGACGTGGGCGGCTTCGCGGTGGGGGCGGCCGATGCCGTCCTCTGCCAGCTTGAGATCCCGGACTCGGCGGTCGTGCAGGCGGGCGCTCAGGCGCGGTTCCTCTGCCTGAACGCGGCGCCGGCACGGGAGTTCAGCGTCGAGCCCGACCTGCTCGTCGTGAACGAGCACGAGCACCGGGCGCTCGGCGACCGCGGGGGCCTCGTTGCGGTCACCCTGGGCGCCGAGGGCGCGCTGCTGCTCGAAGACGGGGTGGAAGTGGCCAGGGCGCGGCCGCCTCGGGTCACCGCGGTCGACGGCACCGCCGCCGGGGACGCGTTCACCGCGTGTCTGCTCGTCTCGCTGCTCGAAGAACGCCCGCGGGAGGAGGCTCTGCGGCGCGCGTGCGCCGCCGGTGCGCTGGCGGCGTCGCGGCCGGGTGCCCAACCCTCCTTGCCAACAGCCGCCGAAATCGATCAGATTGTCGGCCTGTGAGTACGCCGATCGTCATCGACTGCGACCCCGGCCACGACGACGCGATGGCGATCCTGCTGGCGCTCGCGAGCCCCGAGCTCGAGCTGCGCGGGCTCACGACCACCCACGGCAACCAGACGCTCGACAAGACGACCGCCAACGCACTGCGAGTGCTGGAGTTCGCGGGCAGGGGAGATGTGCCGGTGGCCGTTGGGGCGGCGACGCCGCTCCTACGCGAGCTCTACGTCGCCGAGTACGTCCACGGAGCGACCGGGCTCGATGGCCCCGATCTGCCTCCCCCGCAGCGGAAGCCCGTCGAGCAGACCGCTGTCGAGTTCCTGGCGGAAACGCTCGAGCCGGGCGTGGTGCTCGTCCCGACCGGGCCGCTGACGAACGTCGCTGCTGCCCTGGAGGCGGGGGTGCGACCCGAGCGGATCGTCCTGATGGGGGGCGCGATCGGCGAGGGGAACGTGACCCCGGCCGCGGAGTTCAACATCTGGGCCGATCCCGAGGCCGCGGATCGCGTCTTCTCGAGCGGAGTCGAGGTGACGATGGTCGGCCTCGACGTCACGCACCAGGCGCTCTTCACGCCCGAGCGGGTCGAGCGCCTGCGAGCGGGCGGACGCGTCGGGAGGATGGTCGCGGAGCTGTTCGACTTCTACGGCCTCTTCCACCGGCAGACCTACGGCTGGGCGGGCTCGCCGGTGCACGACGCGGTCGCGGTGGCCCAGGTGATGCGCCCCGACCTGCTCGAGACCGTGCACTGCGGCCTGAAGGTCGACACGGGCGGCGAGCTCTCGCGCGGCCGCACGAACGCCGACCGCTGGGGCCGCATGGAGTGGGAGCCGAACGCGCACGTCGCGGTCGCCATCGACGCAGAGGGGTTCCTCGACCTGCTCGAGGAGCGCATCCTCTCGCTCGGATGAAGCTCGGCGTGATCACGCTCCAGGACGCTCCCTGGCCTGAGCTCGTCGAGCGCTGGCGGACCCTCGAGGAGCTCGGGGTCGAGACGATCTGGGTGGCCGACCACCTCCACCCGTCCGGCGAGCCCTGGTTCGAGGCCTGGAGCTGCCTCGCGGCGCTCGCCCACGTGACGACGCGGCCGCGGATCGGGCCGCTCGTCAGCCCGATGACCTTCCGCAACCCCGGCGTGCTCGCACGGACTGCTCTGACCCTCGCGGAGATCTCCGGCGGACGGCTGGAGCTCGGCGTCGGCTCGGGAGCATCGGCCGGCGACCATGCGCTGACGCAGGTGCCCGAGTGGACGCCGAAGGAACGTGCCGCGCTTTTCGCAACCTGGGTGGAGCGGCTCGTCGAGCTGCTGGGCGACGAGCGGCTGCAGCCGCAGCAGTCGATTCCGCTCACGATCGCCGGGCGCGGGCCGACGATTCTGCGTCTCGCGGCCCGGTTCGCAGACCGGTGGAACACCTTCGGCGGGTTTGGAGTCACGCCCGAGCAGGCGCTCGCGGACGCGCGTAAAGACAATGCGCGGCTCGACGAGCTCTGCGCCGAGACCGGACGGTCGGTGCTTCGCTCGGTGTTGATCGGCTACCCATTTGTCGCCGAAACCCCCTTCCGGTCGGACGAAGCGTTCGCCGAGTTCGTGGGCCGCTGGCAGCACGCCGGCTTCGAGGAGATCGTCCTCTACTACCCGGCAGACTGGAAGATGCCGGAGGGCACGGTCACGCCTGGCGTCTTCGAGCGAGCGTTGGCGAGCCGCTGGTAGGCATGTCCTGCAGGGCCATGGCCCAGGGCCAGACCTAGGTCTGGCCCTGGTGGGGCCGCGGGAGGAAGCGCTGCGGCCGGGGCGAATCGGAAGCCATGGCCGCCAGAAAGCGCCAGACGAAGCTGCGCCCGAAGACGCCTTCCCGCGTCAAGAAGCGCACGAGCAAACGCAAGCGAGCCCGTAGCCACCACCATCCAGAGCTGATCGGCCTCGCGCTTGCGGCGCTCGGGATCTTCCTCGGCACCGTCCTCTACGCGCGCTGGAACGGCGGCTACGCCGGCAAGGCGATCGCGGACGGGATCCACGCGGTGATCGGCGGCGCAGTTTTCGCGCTGCCGGTGGTGCTCTGCGTGCTCGGTGCCCTGATGCTCGGGAGGAGCGCGCTGATCGACGTGCGTCCGTTCCGGACCGGGCTGATCGTGACCGCGTTCGGTCTGATCACGGTGCTCGGCGCCCACCACGGCGGCTACGCCGGCCAGGGTCTCGGCAAGCTGTTCGGCCTCGCGATCGGCTCGACGGGGACGACGTTGCTCGGTGGGTTCCTGCTCCTGATCGGCGCGCTGCTGCTCTCCGGGGCGTCCGCTGGCGCGTTCATCCGCCGCTCCGGCCACGCTTTCCGCTCCGCGGGCAATCGGGCGCGCGCTTCACGCCCGCGGCGCGCGGTCGCGCCCCGCCTCGAGCCGATTTCGCTCGCCGTCGTGCCTGCTGGCCCAGCGGCCCCCCTCATCGACGCGGTCGAGGACTTCCCGGACGTCGTGATCACGCCGACCTCGCTCGAGCCGCCCGCCTTCCTGCTCGAGCCGCGCCCGGACGAGCCCGACCAGGAGACGCTCTTCGACGTTTCCTCCACCGGCGAGAGCTACACGCTGCCCGACCGCGGGCTGCTGCGCCGCTCGCAGGCCGTCGCCGGCAGCACGGCCGCCGACAGCGCCCGCATGGCGGAGCTGCTCGTGACCACGCTCGCCAACTTCGGCGTCGACGCCAGGGTGATCGGTGAGATCTCCGGCCCGCGCGTCACGCGCTACGAGCTCCAGCTCGCGCCCGGCACGAAGGTCGCCAAGGTCGCGCAGCTGAAGGACGACCTCTCCTACGCGCTTGCCACCACCGAGATCCGCATCCTGGCGCCGATCCCCGGCAAGCAGGCCGTGGGCGTTGAGGTGCCGAACCTCTCCCCGAACCTCGTCACGCTCGGCGACATCTTCGACGACCTGCCACAGGCCGCGAGCCCGCTCTCGGTCTGGCTCGGCAAGGACATCTCCGGCCAGGCCGTCTGGACCGACCTCGCGCGCCTCCCGCACGTCCTGATCGCCGGCACGACCGGCTCGGGCAAGTCCGGCTGCATCAACACGATCCTCAGCTCGATCCTGCTGCGAGCGACCCCGGACGAGGTGCGGATGATCCTGATCGACCCGAAACGGGTCGAGCTCGGCTTCTACGAGTCGATCCCCCACTTGCTGACGCCGGTCGTCTCGAGCCCGAAGCAGGCCGCCGCCGCCCTCGCGAACGTCGTTTCCGAGATGGAGCGGCGCTACGAACGGATGAGCGTGCTCCGCGCGCGCAGCCTCCCGGAGATGAACCGCTCGCTGCGCGGCCGCGGCGAGGATCCGCTCCCGTACCTGCTCGTCGTGATCGACGAGCTGGCCGACCTGATGATGATCTCGCCGCAGCACGTGGAGGACGCGGTCATCCGGCTCGCCCAGAAGTCCCGCGCAGTCGGCATCCACCTCGTGCTCGCCACACAGCGGCCGTCCGTGGACGTGATCACCGGGATGATCAAGGCGAACGTCCCTTCCCGGATCGCCTTCGCCGTCTCGAGCCAGACGGACTCGCGCGTGATCCTCGACACCGCCGGTGCGGAGAGCCTGCTCGGCCAGGGCGACATGCTCTTCAAGCCGCTCGGTACCTCTCGCGTCCAGCGTGTGCAAGGCGCCTACGTGAGCGAGGAGGAGATCGCACTGCTCGTCGAGCAGTGCCGCGCCGAGCGCGAGCAGGTGCTCGACGAGTCGCTGCTCGAGCTGCCTGAGGTCTTCGCCGAGGACGTCGAGGATGGGGACGAGGCCTTCGATCCCGACGAGGATCCGCTGCTCGACAAGGCGATCGAGATCGTCGTCCAGGCTCAGACCGCGTCGGTGTCGCTGCTCCAGCGCCGGCTACGGGTCGGCTACACGCGTGCCGGCCGGCTGATCGACATGCTCGAGCGTCGAGGGATCATCTCGCCGTACGAAGGCTCGAAGCCGCGCCGCGTGCTGATCGAAACGGAGCAGCACCTAGCTTCCTAGCCCTAGATCGTGGTGTGAGGGACAGGCCTCGAGAGGCCTGTCCCTCGGCCCTGCGCGCCCTAACGAGCGAGGCGCAGTTCTTCCAGCCCCCAGATCACGAAGGCGCCGGTGTGGCGCGGCTCCTCCGCGAGCGTGAAGTCCGGCCACAACCGCCGCAGCGCATCCACGCTCGCCTCGAGCTCGACGCGTGCGAGCGGTGCGCCGATGCAGACGTGGATGCCGCCACCGAAGCCGATGTGCTGCGCCGCGTTCGCCCGGGCCGGATCGAACTCGTCCGGCTGCTCGAACACCCGCGGGTCGCGGTTCGCCGAGCCGAAGAGAAGCGAGACCTTCGCGCCGCGCGGGATCGGCGTTTCGCCGATCGCGAACCCGTCTTCGAGCACCCAGCGCTCGAACAGCTGCAGGGGTGGGTCGTAGCGGATCATCTCCTCGAGCGCGAGCCCGGCGGGCACCTCGCCACTCACGACCCGCTGCCATTGCTCCGGTCGGCGGGCGAAGGCGAGCATCCCGTTCCCGAGCGTGTTGACCGTCGCCTCGTGGCCCGCGTTCAGGAGCACGATCACGGTGCTGACGATCTCGTCGTCGGAGAGGCGGCCGCCGTCGACCCGCGCCTCCGCGAGCGCCGTGACCATGTCGTCCCGCGGCTTCGACCGGCGCTCGACGATCAGCTCCTCCACGTAGTCGCGGAACTCGGCCGCCGCCCGGTTCGCGGCCTCGGCCGTCGCGAGCGGCACGTCGAACTCGTACATCTTCACGAGCCGGTGCGACCAGTCGAGCAGGTCGCGCTGGCGATCGACCGGGACGCCCAGCATCCGGCAGATGACCGCGATCGAGAAAGGCTGCGCGTAGTCGTAGAGCAGCTCCATCTCGCCTGCCTCGGCGAGCGGCTCGAGCAACTCGACCGCGAGCTCGGCCGCAGGCGCGCGTAGCGCCTCCACCGCCCGCGGCGTGAACGCCGCCGCCACGAGCTTCCGCAGCCGAGTGTGCTCCGGCGGCTCGAGCCAGAGCAGGCTCCAGCGCTCCGTGTCCCAGAAGGCCTGCCAGCGCGGGTCGAGCTCGGGCACGCCGATCTCCTCGGGCGCCATCACGTGCCGGAAGTTCCTGCCGAGCCGCTTGTCGCGCAGACAGGCCCGGACGTCCTCGTGCCGCGTGACGAACCAGCGCTCGCGCTCCGGCTCGTAGAACAAGCGAGCCTGCTCTCGCAGGCGGCCGAGCAGGGGGTAGGGGTCTGCGAGGAACTCCTGGTCGGAAGGGTCGAAGGCGAGCGTGACGGCCCTCTGATCCACGCGCGGAAGGTAGCGCGTCGCTTGAAGCCTTCTCCGTGGAAGGAATAGGATCAACCGGTCCTCACACAGGACGCGTATCCCCGGAAGAGGAGGATTTGTGATTAGAAAGCGCTTCGTGTCGACCGGACTCGCGCTCGCCATTACCGCAGCCGTCGCAGCGACGGCGGTCGGTGCCGGCAGTGCGTCCCTCGGGGCGACGATCAAGGCGGGCCTCGTCAGCGACGTCGGCCGCTTCAACGACAAGGGCTTCAACCAGTACCAGCTCCAGGGGCTGAACCGTGCGAAGGCCCAGCTCGGCGTCCAGACACAGGCGATCGAGTCGAAGGCACCGGGCGACTACATCCCGAACTTCACGACGCTCGCCCGCCAGAACTTCAACATCATCATCGGCGCCGGCTTCCTGCTCGCCGCCGATCTGGGCACCGTCGCGAAGCAGTTCCCGAGCACCACGTTCGCGATCACCGACGACTCGACCTACGACCCGTCGATCGCGGGCAAGGGAGCGAAGGGTCCGCTCCCGAACGTCACGGGCCTCACCTACGCCACGCAGGAGAACAGCTACATGGCCGGCTGCCTCGCCGCGTTGATGGCGCAGAAGGCCGGCAAGACCACGATCGGCGTGGTCGGCGGCATCAAGATCCCGCCGGTCGACGCGTTCCTCGCGGGGTACAAGGCCGGCGCGGCGAAGTGTGTAGCCGGGACCAAGGTCCTGATCGGCTACTCGAACTCCTTCACCGAGCAGGACAAGTGCAAGGTCGTCGCGCTGCAGCAGATCGCAGCCGGCTCGCAGGTCGAGTTCAACGTCGCCGGCCCGTGCGGATTCGGCACGCTGAACGCGGCCAAGCAGAAGCACGTCTGGGGCATCGGCGTCGATGTCGACCAGTCGTACCTCGGCCCGCACATCCTGACGAGCGTCGTCAAGCACGTCGACGTTGGCGTCTTCCTCGCCGTGAAGGCGGTCAAGGACGGCAAGAAGATCGGCGGCACCGACCTCGTCTTCAACCTGAAGAACGGCGGCGTCGCAATCGGCAAGATCAGCTCGAAGGTGCCGGCGAACTTCATCGCCAAGATGAACGCTTTCGGCAACCAGATCAAGTCGGGGAAGATCAAGCCCCCGGGCAAGCTGTAACTCCGATCCGGAGCCGAAGTAGGGGAGGGCGGGCCGCAAGGTCCGCCCTCTTGCTTTCGTGAAAGAATCGCGCGCGCCCATGTCCGAGCCTCCCGTCCTCGAGCTGCGTGGCATCATCAAGCAGTTCCCGGGCGTGCTGGCGAACGACCACATCGACCTCGACGTGCGCCGCGGCGAGGTGCACGCGCTCCTGGGGGAGAACGGCGCCGGCAAGTCGACCCTGATGAACGTCCTCTCGGGGCTCTACAGCCCGGACGAGGGGGAGATCCTGCTGAACGGGAAGCTCCAGTCGTTCGCCTCCGCGAAGGATGCGATCCGCGCCGGGATCGGCATGGTCCACCAGCACTTCATGCTGATCCCGGTGATGACCGTCGCCGAGAACATCGTGCTCGCCGAGGAGCCGACCTACGCGGGGGTGCTGCTCGATTTCGGCAAGGCGCGGCGTCGCGTGCGGGAGCTCTCGGACACGTTCGCCCTGGCCGTCGATCCCGACGCGCGCATCCAGGACATCACGGTCGCTCAGCAGCAGCGGGTGGAGATCCTGAAGGCGCTCTACCGCAACGCGCAGATCCTGATCCTCGACGAGCCGACGAGCGTGCTGACGCCGCAGGAGGCGCGTGAGCTCTTCACGATCATCCACGGGCTGACCGCAAAGGGCACCTCGATCATCTTCATCAGCCACAAGCTGCACGAGGTGCTCGAGGTCGCAGACCGGATCTCGGTGCTGCGACGGGGCCGGAAGGTCGAGACCGTTCCGCGCGAGGGCGCGACCGAGGAGAGCCTGGCGCGGGCGATGGTCGGCCGCGAAGTGCTGCTGCGCGTGGAGAAGCAGACTGCGCATCCGGGCGAGGTGCTGCTGGACGTCAAGGAGCTCCACGTCCGCGACGACCGCGACCTCGAGAAGGTCGCCGGGGTCTCGCTGCAGGTGCGGGCGGGCGAGATCGTGGGCCTCGCCGGGGTCGACGGCAACGGCCAGAGCGAGCTGATCGACGCGCTGACCGGGCTGCGTTCCGTGCGGAGCGGCGCCATTCAGCTCGAAGGCAAGTCCATGGCAGGCGCCTCGGCGCGCGACATGCTCGACGCGGGCATGGGCCACATCCCCGAGGACCGGCAGCGGCGCGGCCTCGTGATGGACTTCTCGATCGCCGAGAACATTGCGCTGCACGACTACGTCCACGAGCCCGCCTCGAAGCGGGGCTGGCTCTACCCGAACCGCCTGATCGAACGGGCGCGCGGCCTGATCAAGGACTTCGACATTCGCGGCGGCGGCCCGCGCACGCACGCGGGCGCGCTCTCGGGGGGCAATCAGCAGAAGGTCGTGGTCGCCCGCGAGGTCTCGCGCGACCCGCGCCTGCTGATCGCCGCGCAGCCGACCCGCGGCCTCGACGTCGGGGCGATCGAGTACGTCCACCGGCGCCTTGTCGCCGAGCGGGACAAGGGCCGCGGCATCCTGCTCGTCTCCTTCGAGTTGGACGAGGTGCTCTCGCTCTCCGACCGGATTCTCGTCATCTTCGAGGGGGCGATCGTCGGCGAGTTCCCGCCCGACACGAGTGAGGAAGCACTCGGGATCGCGATGACCGGGGGCGGGCGGAAGGAGGCTGCGGTCGCGTGAGTGGCGAAGACCAGCTCGACCACGAGCTCGAGGAGCCGAAGCAGCCACACGGCGGCGACTACGCGCCGAGCGTGGCCGAGCGGCTCGGAATCGCGCAGCGCGCCGGCGGGGTGATCGTTCCCGTCATCACCACGATCGTCGCCTTCCTGATTGGCGGCATCGTGATCGCCGCGACGAACCTGCCTCACGGCAAGGAGCCGTGGTACCACCCGATCAGCTCCACCTGGAAGGCCTACAAGGGGATCTTCAACGGCACCGGCCTGAACTGGCTTTTCCCGTGGGTGTCCGGGAGCGACCGCGTCAACGCCGCGTTCAACCTCCAGCAGACGCTGATCCTGACGACGACCCTGATCTTCACGGGGCTCGCGGTCTCCTTCGCGTTCCGCTGCGGGCTCTTCAACATCGGCGGCAACGGCCAGTACATCGTGGGCGCGACCCTCTCCATCTGGGTCGGGGCCTCGTTCACGAACCTGAACCCGTTCCTGCACGTGGTCTTCGCGATCGCCGTGGCCGGGCTCGGCGGTGCTGCGTGGGCGGCGATCGCGGGCTGGCTGAAGGCCACGCGCGGCGTCCACGAGGTGATCTCGACGATCATGCTCAACTGGATAGCCGTCTGGACCGCGTCGTACCTGTTCAGCCAGGGCGGGCCGCTCCAGAACTCGACCAACACGGCCGTCCCGGTCTCGAACGACATCGCGCCGGGCGCGCATCTGCCCGTCTTCTGGGGCAACCCGGTGCTCTCAGGGCTGCACGTCGGGTTCTTCATCGCGCTCGCGATGCCTGTGCTCTTCTGGGTGATCCTCAACCGGACTACGCTCGGCTACGAGGTCCGCGCGACCGGCTTCAACGTGGACGCGGCGCGCTACGGCGGCATCAACGTCAACAAGAGCTACGTGCTCGCGATGGCGATCTCGGGAACCTTCGCCGGTCTCGCCGGCTCGATGGACATCCTCGGCTGGCAGTTCCGCTTCGGCCAGATCGACGTCTCGGTCGTGAACATCGGCTTCATCGGGATCGCCGTGGCGCTGCTCGGTCGCAACTCGGCGATCGGAATCCCGATCGGGGCGCTGCTCTTCGCCGGGCTCGTCCAGGGAACCTCGACGCGCAACCCGGCGATCCAGCAGGTCTTCGACCCGAGCCTCGCCGGCAACCTGAGCGGGATCATCCAGGGACTCGTCCTGCTCTTCGTGGGCGCGGACGTGCTGATCCTCTACATCTGGAACGCCCGCCGGAAGCTGCGAGCGGCCGGGCCGCGGCCGGCGAAGCCCGCAGCGGAAGGCGCGGCGTGAGCACGTTCGCCTCGTCGTTCGACGCGGCGCGGCGGGTGGCGTTGCCGCGGCGCATCGGGATCGCCGGCATCCTCTCCGCGCTCCTCGGCCTCTGGCTCGCCCTGCCGCCGCTCGAGGGCAGGACGATCGCGCTCCCGGTCGTGTTCGGCCTCCTGGGCATGGCGCTCGGCATCTGGGCCTGGACGCGCGGCGAGCACAAGGTCGGTGGCGGCGCCGTGATCGCCGGCGTCTTCGCAATCGCGTTGGGGCTCGTCGCCACGAACACGAGCACGTCGAACCTGTCCGGCGTCGTCGACTGGGGCGTGCTGATCTCGACGATGTTCATCTTCGCGACGCCGCTGACCTACGCGGCGCTCGGCGGCATGTTCGCGGAGCGCAGCGGCGTCGTGAACATCGGGCTCGAGGGGATGATGCTGATGGGCGCCTTCTTCGGCATCCTCGGCGCCGACAAGCTCCACTCCTGGCCGCTCGGGATGCTGGTCGGAATCGCCTCGGGAGGCGTGCTGGCGTTCGTCTACGCGATCTTCGCGATCCACCTGCGCGCCGACCAGATCGTCGGCGGCACCGCCGTCAACTTCCTGGCGCTCGGGATCACCGGCTACTTCTACATCAAGATTTACGGCGCGAACGGCACGCCCGGCACGGGGATTCCGACGATCCCCGACGTCAACATCCCCGGCCTCAAGCACATCCCGCCGGGCAACTTCTGGGACAACGCGTTCGGCCACCTGAACCTGACGGTCTGGCTGATGATCGCGCTGCTCTTCATCTCGTACATCGTGATGTTCAAGACGTCGATCGGGCTGCGGATCCGTGCCGTCGGCGAGCATCCGCGCGCGGCCGACACCGTGGGGCTCTCGGTCTACAGGATCCGCTACGCGTCCGTGACGGTCTCCGGGATGCTCGCCGCCCTCGGCGGTGTGGGCGTGTCGGCCTTCACGACGTCGTTCTCGGAGAACATCACCGCGGGCCGCGGCTTCATCGGCCTCGCCGCGCTGATCTTCGGCAACTGGCGCCCCCTCGGCGCCTTCGCGGCGTCAGCCCTCTTCGGGTTCTCGTTCGCGCTCGCGCGGCGCCTGCAGGACATCTACCCGAACTCTGCGGAGGTCCTGCTCCTCGAAGCGCTACCGTACGTGCTCACCCTGATCGCGGTCGCCGGCGTGATCGGCCGCAGCATTCCGCCCGCCTCTGTTGGACGTCCATACAAGAAGCAATAGCTTCGTCTCGCTGGGGAATCCCCGCGCGGCGGCCTCGGTGCTGGTCGGCTCTCTGGCCGTGATCGTGATCCCGGCGGGCATCCTGCTCGCTCGCCAGAGCGCCGCCGTGACGATGATCAACTCCGGAGCCGGCTCGCTGCCCGCGGCGATCCTGCTCGGGATCGCGGCGATCGTGCTGGCCCGCCGCGGCCGCGAATACGCGGCCCGCACGCTCGGCCGGAGCGGGGGCGAACGGACGGCCGCAATCGGCCGCGTACTCGGAATTGCCGGACTTTGCATGGCTGTCACGGCCGCGGTGGCACTCGGATTCTTCGGGCTGCTAACGCTTTTCGCCTCATAGCGCCTACAATCGACGTTCTCGTGTTCGAGATCGGAAACACCCTTCGCGAGGCGCGTACGCGCCAGAACCTCGACTTCATGGAGCTCGAGCAGGCCACGAAGATCCGTGGCAAGTACCTGCGCGCCCTCGAGGACGAGCGCTTCGAGATCCTGCCCTCCCAGACCTACGTGAAGGGCTTCCTGCGCTCGTATGCCGACTACCTCGGCCTGGACGGCCAGATCTACGTGGACGAATGGAACTCGCGCTTCGCGACCGGCGAGGAGGAAGCTCCGCTCCGGCCCCGGCGCAGCACCGCGCGGCCGCGGCACAGTCGGAAGGTCGAGCGGAACGTCGTCGTGCTCGCTCTGCTCGGCATCGGGGTCGTGACGGCCCTGATCTTCGCCGCCTGGAAGTTCGGCGGCGGCAACCAGCCGCATGTCCCGAATCTCGGCCGGAAGCCCGGGCCGGCCAAGCCGGTCGTGCGCGGGACGAAGCAGGCCAATCTGCTCGTGAAGGCCGTGCGCGGCGACTCGCTCGTCGTCGTGCGGCTCGGGAGCGCCACCGGCCGCCAGGTCTACAACGGCACGATCCAGCAGAAGGGACAGTCCCAGCACTTCGTCGCGCGGCGTCTCTGGCTCGACATCGGCTCGCCCGCGAACCTCGAGTTCCACCTGAACGGCCGCAAGCTGCAGATCGGCGGCAACAAGCCGTGCGTACTCGTCGTGACGTCGAAGATCGTCCGTCCGGCCGCGCCGGGAACCTGTTGAGCGCGCGGCCTCGGGCCGCGATCGTCGTCACTGGTAGCGAGCTCGTGCGCGGCGAGCGCACCGACCTGAACGGGCCGTTTCTGGCGCGCGAGCTGCTGCGCCTCGGCTTCGAGCCGGCGCGGATCACGATCGTCGGCGACCGGCCGGACGAGCTCGCGCCGGCGCTGCGCGAGGGGATGCAGGCCGAGCTGTGCATCGTCTCGGGCGGCCTCGGGCCCACGCACGACGACCGCACCGTCGAGTTCGTGGCGGCGGCCGCGGGGGTTGACCTCGAGTTGCGTACCGACCTCGAGGAGCAGATCGAAGGCGTCTCGCGCGCGGTCGCGGAGCGGCTGAAGCGTCCCTACGCCGACTTCGCCGCCGGGGTGACCAAGCAGGCGACGCTCCCAGTGGGCGGGATCTCGCTCGGGCTCGCCGGAACCGCGCCGGGGATCGTCCTGGCTGTCGACGGTCGCGCGGTCGTCGTGCTGCCGGGGCCGCCGCCGGAGCTGCAGCGGCTCTGGCCGCGCGCGCTCGAGACCGAGCCGATCAAGGCGCTCGTGGCCAGGGCCCTGCCGCCCGGCCGACGAGTGCTACGGCTCTTCGGCGTCAGCGAGTCGACCGTTGCGAGCGCGCTCGCCGAGGCTGGCGGAGATGGGGACGGGGTGGAGGCGACGATCTGCGCGCGGGACTTCGAGATCCACGTCGACCTCGTCGTCGAGCCGGGGGCGGAGGCGCGTGCCGAAGACTTGGCCGCGCGGCTGCGCCAGCCGCTCGAGCGCCACCTCTTCGCCGAAGACGAACGTCCGATCGAGGCGATCGTCCTCGACCTCTGCCGGGGGCGCGGCTGGTCGCTGGCCACCGCGGAGTCGTGCACCGGCGGGCTCGTCGCGGCCCGGCTCACGACTGTGCCCGGTGCGAGCGACGTCTTCCTGGGCGGAGTCGTGGCGTACGCGAACGAGCTGAAGACGGCCGAGCTCGGCGTCCCGGAGGAGCTGCTCGCCGCTCATGGGTCTGTGTCGCCCGAGGTGGCCGCCGCGATGGCCACCGGGGCCCGCGAGCGGCTCGGGGCGGACGTGACAGTGTCCGTGACGGGCGTGGCCGGGCCCGACGGTGGGACGCCAGAGAAGCCGGTCGGCCTCGTCTACCTCCACGTCGAGACGCCCGAGCAAAGCCGCGGAATCGAGATCAACTACCCCGGCGACCGCGAGTCGATTCGTCGCCGCTCGGTCGTCGCGGGCCTCCATCTCGCGCGGCGTCTCTTGTCACAGAATCGGCACGAAGACGTGTGAATTCGCCTGGTAGCGTCGGAGGCCGTGAACGACTGCGGCTCTTCTGCGCTCTCCGGCTCCCGGGCGAGCACCTCGACGGCGTCGTCGCCTGGCAGGCGCTGCACGTCTCGGCCGGCCGGCCGACGCGGCGCGACCAGCTCCATCTCACGCTGGCCTTCCTCGGCTCGCGGCCCGCTGAGGAGCTGGATGCGATTGCCGCTGCGCTGGGAGAGGCGGCACGCGCTGCGAAAGCGCCCCGGCTCACCGTTCGGAGGTATCGCGAGACACGCTCCGTGGGGATGCTCGTGTTCGACGACGAGGACGGGAACGCCGCAGCGCTCGCGGCCGACCTGCAAGGGCGGCTCGTCGCGCTCGGGGTCTACGAACCGGAGCTGCGGCCATGGTTGCCGCACCTCACCGTCGTCCGCTTCAGGCGGGCGCCGAGGCTGCACCCGCCGCTGCCGGAGCTCGGAACGCGTGTTCCGTCCGACGCAGCTGTTTACCTATCCCGGCTGCACCCCAACGGGGCGCAGTACGAACCACTGCGAATCGTCGCGCTAGGAGGCTGATCAGGTTGGATCGCGAACAAGCTCTCGAAACCGCTCTCGGACAGATCGAGCGGAACTTCGGCAAAGGGGCGGTCATGAAGATGAGCGACCGCGGCCAGGTGTCCGTCGGCGCGATCTCGACCGGATCGCTCTCGCTCGACCTGGCACTCGGCATCGGCGGTCTCCCGCGCGGCCGGGTCGTCGAGATCTTCGGCCCGGAGTCCTCAGGCAAGACGACGCTCGTCTACCACGTGATGGCCGAGGCCCAGCGGCGCGGCGGCATCTGCGCCTTCATCGACGCCGAGCACGCGATCGACCCGACCTACGCGCGCAACATCGGCCTCAACGTCGACGATCTACTGCTCTCCCAACCCGACACCGGCGAGCAGGCGCTCGAGATCACCGAGCTCCTGATCCGCAGCGGCGCGCTCGACGTCGTCGCGATCGACTCGGTCGCGGCGCTCGTGCCGAAGGCGGAAATCGAGGGCGAGATGGGCGACAGCCACGTTGGCCTCCAAGCTCGCCTCATGAGCCAGGCGCTGCGCAAGCTGACCGGCACGCTCAACCGCACCGACACCGTGTGCATCTTCACCAACCAGCTGCGCGAGAAGATCGGGGTCATGTTCGGGAACCCGGAGACGACTCCAGGCGGCCGTGCGCTCAAGTTCTACTCGTCGGTCCGGCTCGACATCCGGCGGATCGAGACGCTCAAGGACGGCGTCGAGGCAGTCGGGAACCGCGTGCGCGTGAAGGTGGTCAAGAACAAGGTCGCGCCGCCGTTCAAGCAGGCCGAGTTCGACATCATCTTCGGCACTGGAATCTCGTGGGAGGGGACGGTGCTCGACGCCGGGCTCGAGAAGAAGATCGTCCAGAAGTCGGGCTCGTACTTCAGCTTCGAGGATGAACGTCTCGGCCAGGGGCGGCAGAACGCAGGTGCGTTTCTCCGGGAGCACCCGGACGTCGTGCAGCAGATCCTCGCACGGCTGCAGGCCGCAGCCGGGCCCGACCAGATCGTCTCGGCGCGCCTGCTCCCCACAGTCGCGCCCGGGGAGGTGCAACCGGTGGAGGAGGCCGAGGAGACGGAAGTGGTGGTGGAGGCGGAGGCCGAAGAGGCCGTCGCATAGATGCCAGCCGGCTCGCCGGCCCTCGACGACGCCGTTCGCGCGCTGGCACGCCGCGATCTGACGGCAAGCGGGCTCGCGGACTGGCTGAAGGGTCGCGGTGTCGCGGAGGACGAGCGGGCCGAGATCCTGGCGACGCTTCTCGGCGCCGGGTATCTCGACGACGCGCGGTTCGCCGCGGAGCGCGCCCAGCGGCTCGCCGAGCGGGGCTACGGCGACTCGGCGATCCGGATCGACCTCGAGCGAAAAGGGGTTGACGCCGACCTGGTCGACGAAGCCGTGGGCGGTCTCTACGCCGAGCGGGAGCGCGCCGAACGGCTCGTCAAGAAGCTCGGCGGCGGCACTCGCGCGCTTCGTGCGCTCGAGCGGAAGGGCTTCGCCAGGGAGACGCTCGAGAGCCTGCTTGCGGAGGGGATTGCGGAGCAGGGCTGACACGGTAGGATAGAAACCGCACCAACCGACATTTTGCCTGCATAGCTGCGATTTCCCGAATCCGACCAACCAGCGTTTCCGAAACCCAGACGTGATCGAACTCACAACGACGACGCTCTCCGGGAGGATCAGTAGCACGGTGAGCTAAGGGCTCGGCGGGGCGGCTTTGCCGTCCCGGTTGGATGATTCGCGCGATTGCACCCGTGCCGGCGTGATGCCTGAGCGGTGCCGCGGCCTTGGCCGTGGACAACCGAGCGAGGAGCGACGGGTGGCGATCGTCATCGGAATCGTGATCGGACTCGCCGTCGGGGCGGGCGCAGCGCTGCTCGTCATCCGCCTTTTGACGGGCTCCGATCTCGCCGCCGCCAGGCGCACGCGACAGCTGTTGCTCGCCGAGGCAAAGCGCGAGGCCGAGTCGCTGCGCCGCGAGGCTCAGCTCGAGGCCAAGGAGGAGGCCGTCACGCTTCGCAGCGAGCTCGAGCGTGATCTGCAGGACAGGCGCGGCGAGGCGATTCAGGCTCAGGAGCGACTGCGCGCGAAGGAGGAGGACGTCGGCCGTCGAGTGCTCGAGCTCGAGCGTCGCGAGCAGGGGGTCAGCGACCGAGAGCTCCACGCGAAGCAGTTGCAGGACGAGCTGAAGGTCGCCAAGGACAACGAAGTCAGAGAGCTCGAGCGGATCAGCGGTCTGACGACGAACGAGGCCAAGGCGCAGGTGCTCGCACGCTCGGAAGAGCTGATCCGCCACGAGCTTGCTCGACGAGCCCGACAGCTCGACGAGGAAGCGCAGACGGAGGCCCGCAGGCGCGCCCGCAATCTCGTCGCCGACTCACTTCAGCGGGTTGCGGCGAGCCATGCCGCCGAGACAACCGTCTCGATCGTGGAGCTGCCCTCCGACGACATGAAGGGCCGGATCATCGGGCGCGAGGGCCGCAACATCAGGGCCCTCGAGCACCTCACCGGCGTCGACTTCATCATCGACGACACCCCGCAGGCAGTCGTCCTCTCGTCCTTCGACGGCATCCGCCGCGAGGTCGCGAAGCTGACGCTGCTGAAGCTGATCGAGGACGGGCGGATTCACCCGGCGCGGATCGAGGAGATGTACTACCAGTCCAAGTCGGAGCTCGACGACGCGATCGTCCAGGCCGGCGAGCAGGCCGTTTACGAGGCCAACTGCGGCGAGTTCCACGAGGAGCTCGTGAAGATCCTCGGGCGCCTGCGTTACCGGACGAGCTACGGCCAGAACGTCCTCAAGCACACGCTCGAGGTCGTCCATCTCGCGGGGATCATGGCCGGCGAGCTGCAGGCGAGCGTCAAGATCGCGAAGCGGGCCTCCCTCCTGCACGACCTCGGCAAGGCGCTGACGCACGAGGTCGAGGGCTCGCACGCGCTGATCTCGGCGCAGTACGCACGCCGTTACGGCGAGTTGGATGCGGTCGTCCACGCGATCGAGGCCCATCACTACGAGGTGCAGCCGCAGACGGTCGAGGCGGTGCTCGTGATCTCCGCCGACGCCATCTCGGCTTCGCGCCCCGGCGCGCGCGGGGAGAGCCTGGAGTCGTACATCAAGCGCCTCGAGTCGCTCGAGGAGATCGCCGGCAAGCGAAAGGGCGTGGAGAAGGTCTACGCGCTGCAGGCGGGGCGCGAGATCCGCGTGATCGTCAAGCCCGAGGAGATCGACGACGACCAGGCCCAGCTGCTCTCGCACGAGATCGCCCGCGACATCGAGGAGCACCTCGAATACCCCGGTCAGATCAAGGTGACCGTCATTCGCGAGTCGCGCGCGATCGAATTCGCGAAGTGAGCGGCGCCGAGCCGCGTCTCTACCGCGAGCTCGCGCCCTGGTTCCACCTGCTGACGGCTCCCTCTGACTACGCGGAGGAGGCCGACATGTACCGCGCTCTGCTCCTCGAGACGGCCGAGCGTCCCGTCCGGACGGTTCTCGAGCTCGGCAGTGGTGGCGGCAACAACGCGTCGCACCTGAAGGAGCATTTCGAGCTGACCCTCGTCGACCGCTCGCCCGAGATGCTCGAGCTGAGCCGCTCGTTGAACCCCGAGTGCCGGCATCTCGAGGGCGATATGCGCGACGCTCGCGTGGGCGAGCGGTTTGACGCCGTGTTCGTGCACGACGCCGTGTGTTATCTCCTGTCCGAGGAGGAGCTCCGTGCCATGGCTCTGACCGCGTTCGAGCACTGTCTGCCGGACGGCGCAGTCGTGGTTGCCCCCGACTACGTGCGCGAGCACTTCGCGCCCGGAAGCCGGTGCGGCGGCCACGACGGCCAGAGACAAGCGCTGCGCTACCTCGAGTGGACCTGGGACCCCGACCCCGACGACAGCACCTATCTGACCGACTACGCGTACCTTCTTCGCGACGAGCGAGGCGACGTTCGAGTTGAGCAGGACCGGCACGTCCTCGGTCTCTTCGAGATCGGCACCTGGCTCGAGGTGCTCAAAGGCGCGGGCTTCGTCGCGGAGAGCCGCATGCTGACGTTCTCCGACGGCGACGACGTCGGCACCGTCGTGTTCGCCGGCCGCAAGCCAGGGCTTACGATGAGCGCGCGGTGAAGCGCTACCACGTCACCACCTTCGGCTGTCAGATGAACGCCCACGACTCGGAGCGGATCAAGGGCTTGCTCGAAGAGCTCGGGCTGGGCGAGGCGGTGTCTCAGGAGGACGCGGACGTGCTCGTCTACAACACCTGCACGATTCGCGAGAAGCCGGACGAGCGGCTGGCCGCGCATCTCGGCAACGCGAAAGCGGCCAAGGCGCGTGATCCGGAGAAGGTGATCGCCGTCGGCGGCTGTTATGCCGAGGCGCAGCGCGAGCGGATCTTCGATCGGTACCCGTTCGTCGACGTCGCGTTCGGGCCGGGCTCGATCTCGCATCTCGCCGACTGGCTCGGCGCCGGCGGAGAGGGCGTCGCGCGCGGGGCGTTCGGTACCGGAGAGGAGCGGCGATTTTCGGCGACGCTGCCTTTGCGTCGGGAACGAGCATTCCAGGCCTGGGTGCAGATCTCGATGGGGTGCAACTCGAAATGTGCGTACTGCATCGTCCCGGCCGTCCGGGGTCGCGAGCAGAGCCGCCGGCCCGGCGAGATCCTCGCGGAAGTGGACCGCCTCGCGGAGCAGGGCGTCCGCGAGGTGACGCTCCTCGGTCAGAACGTGAACTCTTGGGGCCGCGAGTTCGGCGGCGAGTTCGGCGAGCTGCTCCGGGCGGTCGATGGCGTGGACGGCGTCAGCCGGATCCGCTTCACGAGCCCACACCCGAAGGACTTCCGGACGCCGGTGATCGCCGCGATGGCCGAGTGCGCGTCGGTATGCGAGCACACTCATCTGCCAGTCCAGTCGGGCTCGACGCGGATCCTGAAGGCGATGCGCCGGACGTACAGTCGTGAGCGATACCTGGCCCTCGTCGACCGGCTGCGCTCGGCGATTCCGGATCTCGCGTTGACGACTGACATCATCGTCGGCTTTCCCGGCGAGACCGACGCCGACTTCGAGGCGACCGTGGAGCTCGTCGAGGAGGTGCGCTTCGATGGTGCCTTCACGTTCGTCTACAGCCCGCGGGCCGGCACCGAGGCGGCGACGATGGCCGACCAGATTGCCGTGAGTGTGAAACGCGAGCGAATCGAGCGCTTGGTCGACGTCGTCCAGGGAATCGCGCGCAAACGCAACCTCGAGCGAATCGGCACCGTCGAAGAGGTCCTCGTCGAAGGGGCCAGCCGTACCGATCCTGCGCTGCTCCGTGGCCGCACCCGGCGCAACACGACGGTCAATTTCTCCGGCTCAGCCGCAGCGGGCGAGCTCGTGCCTGTCACGATCGAGGCAGCGACCTCGACCACCCTTCGCGGTTCCCAAGTTCCGGCAGCCGTGGCCGCCGCGTGACCGAAACTCGGCGCACTTTTGACACAGACGCATGCGTTTTCTTCGCGTAGCCTGAAATTGGGGGGGCCCCCAAGGGTGTCTCTAACGGACGAGGCCGGAGCAGCCGATCTCGGTGGCCTCGTGCTGGCGGTCTTCGGCCCGACCGCCTCGGGGAAGAGCGCCGTCGCAGAAGCAATCGCAGCGCGCATCCCCGCCGAGCTCGTCTCGGCCGATTCGACGCAGGTCTACCGCGGCCTGCCGCTGCTGACGAACCAGTCCGACTACCCGACCCACGTGGTCGCGATCTGGAACCTTGACCATGACGCGTCGGTCGCCGAATACCAGCAGCTCGCGCACGAGGCGATCGACGAGATCCTCGCCCGTGGCCGCACGCCGGTCGTCGTGGGCGGCACCGGCCTCTACCTGCGCGCGGCACTCTCCGAACTCGACCTCCCGCCGGCCCCCGCCGCCGGCGAGCGTGAGCGCTGGGAGCGGCTCTACGCTCTTCTCGGCCCGGCTGCCGCGCACTCGCTGCTCGAGGCTCGCGATCCCGCTGCTGCCGAGCAAGTCCACGCCAATGACCGGCGCCGCGTCGTCCGCGCGCTCGAGCTCGCCGAGGCCGGCCGCTCGCTGGTGCCGGCGCGGGACACCCTCTGGGCGGACGATTGGCGGCGGCCGACGCTCGTCTTCGGACTGGAGCTGACTCGAGAGGCGGTCGCGGAGCGGATCGCCGAGCGAACCCGTTCCCAGTTCGCCGCGGGTCTGCAAGAGGAGGTGCGTCGCGCACTCGGGGGGCCGCTGTCGACAACTGCGCGGAAGGTGATGGGCATGGAGGAAGTCGCCGACCTGCCGCTCACAGAGGCCATCGAGGCCTTCGCCGCCAGGAACCGACGCTACGCCGCCTATCAGCGGAAGTGGATGCGGCGGATTCCAGGCCTTGTTAGCGTGGACGGCGATCGCCCGGCGGGCGAGATCGCCGATGAAATCCTCGAAGTGGCACGCGCTCGGGAACGTCTACCTCGTGACCGAGCAGGCGCTGACGCGTGAGCAGGCTCGGGCCGAGGCCTCGGGGACCGATGGGATCGTGCAGGTCGTGTCCGCCGGAGAGGACTCCGCGGCCGTCGTGATCTGGAATCCCGACGGCTCGACAGCGGAGCTGTCGGGCAACGGCACTCGGATCGCCGCCCGCTGGCTCGCCGAACGTACTGGAGCGGAGACGGTCATGATCCGAGTGGGTCCTAGACTAGTGGTCGCAAGGATGCTCGGCGGGCTCGATGTCGAGCAGGACATGGGGGAGGTGCAGGTCTTCGACCCGGAACGGATTGCGGGCATCGACGTGATCCCCGTCTCCGTGGGCAACCCCCACGCGGTCGTGGTCGGCGACCCGGCCGACTTGCCGACGGTCGGGCCGTTGCTCGAAACGCATCCACGCTTTCCGAACCGGACGAACGTGCAGGTCGCCCGGGTCGACTCGCCCGGCCTCGTCACGGCACGCGTCTGGGAGCGAGGAGCGGGTGAGACGACCGCCTCGGGAACGAGCGCGGTGGCAGTCGCGGCAGCCACGCATCCGCAGGGGGGTGAAGTCGTCGTTCGCTTCCCGGGTGGCGACCTTCAGGTGCGGCTGTCAGAGGGCCGGGCGTTTCTCACCGGTCCGGCCGAGAGGATCGAGTAGTCACACAATCGGCACAGAATCGGCACAGACGCGTGCGCCGGGCGGCGGTATCGTCGACCTCGAGGGAGGCGGGTAGGTTCTTTCCCCACCCTGGGTGGGGGTGGAGAGACAATTACCTCAGCCGGAGCCGATGCCGTACTCGCGGAGCGCGTCGTTCAGGCTCACCTTCAGGTCGGTCGCCTCGCTGCGGCGGCCGATGATCAGGGCGCAGGCGAGTTGGTACGTACCGGCCGGGAACTCCTTCGGGCGCGTTCCGGGCACGACGATCGAGAACGGCGGCACGTAGCCGCGGTGCTCGACGGGCTCCGGCCCGGTCACGTCGATGATCGGCACCGACGCGGTCAGCGAGACGTTCGGGCCGAGGACGGCGCGCTCGCCGATCCGTACACCCTCCGTGAGGATGCAGCGTGAGCCGATGAAGGCGCCGTCCTCCACGATCACCGGCCGGGCGTTGACCGGCTCGAGGACTCCGCCCACGCCGACGCCGCCCGCGAGATGGACGTCCGCGCCGATCTGCGCGCACGAGCCGACCGTCGCCCACGTGTCGATCATCGTCCGGGGCCCGACCCAGGCGCCGATGTTTACGTAGCTCGGCATCATCACGACGCCCTCCGACAGGAACGAGCCGTACCGAGCCACGGCCGGGGGGACGACTCGCACGCCCTGCGCGCCGTAGTCGTGCTTGAGCGGGATCTTGTCCAGGTACTCGAACGGGCCGACCTCGATCGGCTCCAGCTTGCGCACACGGAAGTAGTCGAGGATCGCCTGCTTCGCCTCCTCGTTGACGACCCAGTCGTCGCCCGAACGCTCGGCGACGCGAATCTCGCCCCGGTCGAGTGCGGCGATCGTCTCCTCGACGTTCACAGCACCTCCGCCAGGATCTCGGCAGCGCGCCGGCACTCGTCCTCGGTAGGCACGAGCGCGAACCGCAAGAAGCCTTCTCCGTTGTCGCCGAGGTACGAGCCCGGTGCCGTGACGATCCCGTGCCGGAGCAGCCGCTCCGCGGCGGCCTCGGAGCTCTCGCCCCCCGGAACCTCCACCCAGAGGTACATGGTCGCCCGGCACGCTTCGGGCACGCGCCAGCCGCGCTGCCGCAGCACCGCCAGCACGAGCTCGCGCTTCCTGCCGTAGGCCGCCCGCGCCCGCACGACGTGCGCCTCCTCGCTCCACGCGACGACGGAGGCACGCTGGACGAACTCCTGCGGCGCCGTCCCGACCGAGGGCCGGAACTTCTTCAACGCCGCGATCACCGCGGTCGGCCCGGCCACGAAACCCGAGCGGTAGCCCGTCATCGACGAGCGCTTGCTCAGCGAGTTGAACGCCACGATCCGGGTGCGATCGCCCGACTGCAGCGCCGAGGCAGGCGGCTCCTCGAACCACAGCTCGCTGTAGGCCTCGTCGGAGGCGACGAGAAAGTCGTGCTCGGCAGCCAGCTCGGCCACGCGCTCGTAGAACGACCGCTCTGCGACCGCGCCGGTCGGATTGTTGGGGTAGTTGAGCCAGAGGATCGCGACGCGGCTCCAGTCCTCGACTTCGTCGAGCTCCGGCAGGAAGCCGTTCTCCTCACGCAGCGCGAGCTTCCAGACGTGCGCGCCTGCGAAGAGCGCACCGCGCTCCTGCACGGGATAGCCCGGGTCGGTGACGACCACGGCGTCCTTGCTGCCGTCGCCGTTCAGCACGACCTGCGCGAAGCTGAAGATCGCCTCCTTGCTGCCGAGCGTCGGCACGATCTCGGTCTCCGGATCGAGCTCGACGCCGAACCGGCGCCCGACCCAGCCGGCGATCGCGTCCCGCAGCTCGGGCAGGCCGTCCGAGCGCGGGTAGCCCATTCGTTCGCGCAGCCCGTCGACGAGCGCCTGCCTGATCGCCGGATCCGTCGGCTCGAGCGGGTCGCCCGTCCCGAAGTCGATGAGCTCGATTCCCGCCTCGCGCGCCTCGCGCTTCGCCTGGTCGAGCCGCACGAACGGATAGACGGCCTGCTCGGTGAGCACGGGGGAGAGCTGCACGCTCGAACGCTAGCCGCTGAGGAAGCGATACAAGGCGTCGTAAGCGCGCTCGAGCTCCGCGATCTCGATCCGCTCGTCCCGCTGGTGCGCGTAGCGCGTCGCCCCGGGGCCGAGATTGACCGCGTCGAGACCCTCTGCCGAGAATTGGGCGACCGGCGTCCACGCCTGCTTCGGATGGCGCTCGAAGTCTCCCGCCGCCTGCAGCCGGTCCAGCAGCGCCGAGTCCGCGGGAACCGCGGCGGAGGGGGAGTTGGTCAGGATCTCTACGCCCGGCACGAGCTCACGCAGCCGCTCCTCGGCCTGCCCGGGAGTCCGCCCGGGCGCATAGCGGTAGTTGAGCCGGCAGTGGACGAGGTCCGGGACGACGTTGTCGGCGATTCCGCCCTCGATCCCCGTCGCCGTCAGCACCTCTCGGAAGACGAGTCCCTCGACCTCCACTTCGACCGGCGGCAGGAAGACGATGGCCCCGAGCGCCTCCACCGCCTTCGCAATCGCGTTCTCGCCCTGCCAGGGCCGCGCAGAATGGGCGCTGCGGCCGCGGAACTCGACCTGCGCGCTGATGCTCCCCACGCAGCCGAGGTGAAGGGTGTTGTCCGTCGGCTCCAGCACGACGACCAGGTTCGCCTCTCGCACGAGCGGTGCGGCGGCGAAGACCTCGGGCAGCGGGCTCTCCTCGATCGCGACCTCCTCCCGAGCGAAGAAGAGGAAGGCCGTGTCCAGCTCGCAATCCGCGGGCGGCTCCCGCGCCAGCTCGATCATCACGGCGACGCCGCCCTTCATGTCGCTCGCGCCGAGCCCGACGACGGCGCCGTCCTCGATCCGGCCAGGGAGATTGTCCTGCTCGGGCACGGTGTCCACGTGGCCGGCGAAGAGGACGAGCGGCCGTCCCCGACGCTCGGCTGCGTAGAGCAAGGCACCCTCGCTCTCGTGGCGGAGCGACAGGGGGACGACGGCCCGCACGTACGCGAGCGCCGCAGCCTCGTCCCGGCTGACCGAGGGGATGTTCACGAGCTCGAGCGTGCGCGTGGCGAGATCCGGCACCGGTCTCGGAGGATAGTCTTGCCTTACGTGCGTTTTACGTGCGCGTGACGTCCGGCTGATGCGACGCTCCGATGATTCATCCGCTGTGTCCGTTCCCCCGAGAAGGAGCACGTCCATGAAGCTAAGGCACCTCGTACCGCTTGCCGCCGCCGTCTTCGCGATCGCGCCGGTCGCCGCGTTTGCGACCGACGGCTTGGGGGCCGTCCAGGCGGCCGTCGCGAAGGCACAGAGTGACTACACCGCCGCGTACAAGTCGGCCGAGGCGGACATGAACAAGGTGATCACCGACGCACAGGTCTCCCCGGCGGTCAAGGCAACGATCAAGGGCGACCTCCAGCAGCTGAAATCTGACCGTCAGGCGAGCCGGTCGGTCTTGCAGGCCGATCGCGCCGCCGTGAAGTCGGCCGTCCAGGCCGCGCGGGACGCCAAGGTGCCGAAGGCGGATATTCAGGCGGCCGTCAAGCCGCTCCGTGACCAGATGAAGTCGCAGAGGGACGAGCTGAAGGGCCTGCGCGAGAAGATGCGCGCGGCGCTGCAGGCGCTGCGCAAGTAGCGGCAGCCACGACCAGATAGCAAGAGGGGCGGCAGCCGGCGCGGAGCCGCCCCTTTTCGGTTTCCGAGACCCGGGCGTCATAATTCGTGTCGTGAGCCGCCAGCCGGATCCTGCGCCGGGCGCCGAGCCCGAGCGCGGGTTCGTGGTCGCGGTGCTCTCGCGGAGCCTCGATGCCGACGAGGAGCTCGGCGAGCTACGCGAGCTGGCGCGTACGGCGGGCGTCGAGCCGGTTGCCGAGCTCGTCCAGCAACGCGGCCACCCCGATCCGCGCACGTATGTCGGCAAGGGCAAGCTCGTCGAGCTGAAGGAGGGTTTCGCGAACTCGCGCGCCGACGTCCTGCTCGTGGACGGTGAGCTCGATCCCAGCCAGCAGAAACGGCTGGAGAACGAGCTCGAGGCCCGCGTCGTCGACCGGACGCAGCTGATCCTGGACATCTTCGCCCAGCACGCCATCACGGCCGAGGGAAAGCTGCAGGTCGAGCTGGCGCAGCTCGAATACAACCTGCCGCGCATGCGGGGCATGTGGCAACACCTCGAGCGGCTCGGCGGCGGCGTCGGCACGAGAGGCCCCGGCGAGTCCCAGCTCGAGACCGACCGCCGTCTGGCGCGCCGCCGCATCTCGCTGCTGAAGACCCGGCTGAAGGAGCTCTCGAAGCAGCGCGACACCCGCCGCAAGGCGCGCCGCCGCTCGCAGACGCCGACGATCGCCCTGGTGGGCTACACCAACGTCGGCAAGTCGACGCTGCTGAACGCTCTCACCGACGCGCGGGCCTCGGTCGACAACCGGCTGTTCGAGACGCTCGACCCGACGACGCGCGGCTTCGAACACGGCGGGCGCCGCTACCTCGTCACCGACACCGTCGGCTTCATCCGGCGCCTGCCGCATCAGCTCGTCGAGGGCTTTGCAGCGACGCTCGAGGAGACGCTCGTGGCGGATCTCGTCCTGCACGTGGTCGACGCCTCTGTGTCAGAGGATCGGCTGGAGGCGATGGTCGCGGCGGTCGAGGGCGTCCTCCACGAGATCGGTGCGGACGAGCTGCCGGTCGAGCTCGTCCTGAACAAGATCGACTCCGTCGATTCCCTGGCTCGCCGGCGCCTCGGCAACCGCTTCCCCGGCTCGGTGCAGGTCTCGGCGCTGACCGGAGAAGGACTCGAGCTGCTGCGTGCGCGGATCGCCGAGCGCTTCGCCGACCGGTTCCAGGTCGTCGAGCTGCTCGTCCCTTACGAGCAGGGAGCGAAGCTCGCCGAGCTCTACGCACTCGGGCCTCCGATCGAGGAGCGCGAAGATCGCGCGGACGGCGTCTACATCCGCGCCCGCCTTCCGCAGCGCGACGTACGCCGCTTCGCGCCGCTGCTGATCGCCGAGGCGCGGGCCGAGGCCGCCTCCTGATCGAGATCCAGATCCGCCGGCTGCACGACGACGCCGTCCTGCCCGCGACGGCCTACTCCGGCGATGCGGGCCTCGATCTTTCGGCGTGCGAGGAGGTCGAGGTCGGCCCGGGAGAGCGGGCCGCCGTCGCGACCGGCGTCGCGGTCGCCATCCCGGAGGGCCACGCGGGCTTCGTCCTGCCGCGCTCGGGTCTCGCCCGCAAGCACGGCATCACCCTGCTCAACACGCCGGGGCTGATCGACTCCGGTTACCGGGGCGAGCTGCAGATTCTGCTCCACAACACGAGCCAGGAGCCTTTCCGGGTGGAGCGAGGGATGCGGATCGCGCAGCTCGTCGTTCTCGCCGTCGCCTCCGCGAGGCTCGTCGAGGTCGCGGAGCTCACCGCGAGCGAGCGGGGCGAGGGCGGCTTCGGCTCCTCCGGGACATGAGCGGCGAGCCGAGAATCCGAGTCTCGGCGCTTTTGCGCTGGAACGACCGGCTCCTCCTCTGCCGGCACGAGAAGCCGGGCAAGGAGTACTGGCTCCTCCCGGGCGGCGGCGTCAACTCAGGCGAGAGCCTGGTCGACGCGCTTCTGCGCGAGCTCGCAGAGGAGGTCGGGATCGACGAGCAGCTCGGCTTCGAAGGCCCAGTGGCGATCGCCGATTCGATCGCGCCAGCGCGGACGTTCGCACCGAAGCACGTGGTCCACATCATTTTCGCCGCCGACCTTGGCGGGCGCTCGCTCGAGATGGTCACCTCACGCGACGCGGCGGTTCGCGGCCATCGCCTCTTCGGACTGGGCGAGCTCGACGAGATCGTGCTGCATCCGCCGATCCAGCGGTTCCTGACCCGCTGGCAGCCTGGAGATCCCAGCGTTTACTTGGGGACGCTATGGGCCCCTTAAGCCTTCTTTGGTCGCGCAGGGCCGAGGGACAGGCCTCTTGAGGCCTGTCCCTCACACCCCAAAGTAGGGCGAGGGAACTAGTAACGGCCTCCTCGGCCTCTGGCGCGCGCGGCGGAGACGGCGTGGGCCGTCGCCTCGAGCTCATCGCCTAGCGGCTCGAACCTGAGCTCCTCGCCGGTCCGGTGGGCGACCGCTTGCTCCAGCAGCCAGTCGGCAAGCCAAGGGTTGCGCGGGAGCAGCGGGCCGTGCAGGTAGGTGCCGATCGCGCGGCCGGAGCGAATGCCCTCGAAGCCGCTCTCCCCGTCGTTCCCGAACCCGGCGACGACCCGGCCGAGCGGCTGCGCGCCCTCGTCGAGCTGCGTGCGGCCGATGTGGTTCTCGAAGCCGGCGAGCGTTCGCCGCTCGCCTGGCACGAGCTCGCATTCGAGCAGGACGTCGCCGATCAGCCGGCGGTCGCCGGCGACCGTGCGCAGCGGGAAGACACCCGCGCCCGGCAGCTCGGCGCCGCTGCGGTCGAGATACGAGCGCCCGAGCAGCTGGTAGCCGCCGCAGACGGCGAGGGCAGCGGCCCCGCCGGCGATTGCCCCGGCCAGCTCGGGCGCGCGGGCGGCCAGATCAGGCGCGATCAGCGCTTGCTCGCGGTCCTGGCCACCGCCGACGTAGAAGAGGTCGACGTCTCCGGGCGTCTCGTCGCCGGGGCCGATGGGCTGCACCTCGAGCTCGTGCCCGCGCCACGCCGCCCGCGTCGCGAGGACGGCGATGTTGCCGCGGTCGGCGTAGATGTTCAGGTAGTCGGGATAGAGATGTCCCACCGTGATCTTCATGCGGCCCGCTCCCAGTACGGCCTGACGTACCCGCGGCCGGCGACGATCTTCCGCAGGGCGAGCATGGCCGTGTACGTCGGGAGGGCGACGAGCTCGCCGCCTGCAGGAGTCAGCTCGAGCCCGCGGTCGAGAGCGGCGCCCAGATCGGGAACGACTTCGATCGCACCCTCGGCCAGGCCGCCGTACTTGCCACGCAACGCCAGCTCGGCGGCGCGGTCGCCGCTTGCCACCAGCGTCTCGACTCCGGCCAGCAAGGGCTCGAAGTCGACGTCCCAGATCCAGGAGACGTCGCGCCCGTCGGCGATCGCGTCGTTCAGGGCGACGAGAACGACCGGTGGCGTGCCTCCTTCCAGCAGCGTGCGCACAGCCTCGTTCGCGCCTGCCGGGTTCTTGATCAGAAGCATCAGAAGCCGCTTGCCGTCGATCTCGATGCGCTCGAAGCGGCCGAAGGCCGCAGCGGCCCGCTCCAGCCCGGCGACGATCTCCGCCAGCGGGACTTTCAGAGCAAGAGCGAGCGAGGCGGCCGCGAGCGCGTTGTAGACGTTGTAGAGGCCCGGCAGCGCGAGCTGCACTCGTGCAGAGCCACCGGGCGTGACCAGCTCGAAGGAGGCGCCGTCGAGCCCGCGCAGCTCGATCGATCGCGCGGCGATCTGGAGCGGGGGACGCGTGTGGTCGCACTGCGGGCAGCGGTAGTCGCCCAGATGGCCTACGTAGGCCGCTCCGTAGTCGTACGGGTGCCCGCAGCGCAGGCAGTACTTGGAGTCGGCGGCGTGCTGGAGAGCGGGCCGGGCGTAGGAGGGGTCGTCGATCCCGAACGTGATGCTGCCGGGACGATCGTGCGCCAGGTCACCGACCTGAGGGTCGTCCGCGTTCACGACCAGACGCGCATCGGCCGGAAGCTCGCCCACCGCGCCCCGCCAGCGTTCGGCGACGATCTCCAGCTCGCCGTAGCGGTCGAGCTGGTCTCGGAAGAGGTTGCCGAGGCAGACGACGCGCGGTTGCAGGCGCCGCGCGAGCTCCGGCAGCGCCGCCTCGTCGACCTCGAACAGCCCGAGCTCGGCGCCTCGGGCCGCCAGGAGAGTGGAGGTGACGCCCGAGACGAGATTCGCGCCGGAGCTGTTGTGGGCGAGCCGCAGCCGCGGCGCCAGGATCGAGGCCGCCATCGCCGCCGTCGTGGTCTTCCCGTTGGTGGCCGAGATCAGCGCCGTGCCCATGGGCAGGCGCCGAGCGAGCGCCGCGATTGCGCCCGGGTCGACGGCCGCCAGGAGCTTCCCCGGCAACGTTGTGCCGCCGCCGCGGCCGCTGACCCGTGAGAGCGCCCCCGCGGCGCGCGCGAGCGCGATCTCGAGCGGCAGCCGCACGAGTCCAAGTCTAGTCGCGGAGCGCTCTTCTCCCTCGAAAAGGGGATCTTGATCGGCCTACCCCGAAAGGGGGACGTTCGCGACGGGGGTCAGCCGTAAGTTCCGCAGGCAAGACCTGGAACCCGTCTCAGGAGAGGAAAGCTCAGAACTATGCGAAACGCACGCGGCAGCGCTTTGTGGGGCAAGAAGGGCGACGACGCCCGGGGTCACGGCTTTCAGACTCGAGGGCTCGTCCTTCTGGGACTGGCACTCGCCCTCTCTGGGCCCGCGATCGCGAAGGCCGACTACTCGAAGTCGCCGATCGACCCGAACCTGGCCGCCGCGATGCAGGTCAGCCCGAACGGCAACTTCCCGGTCATCGTCCAGGGCGACAAGCAGCACAGCCCGGATCAGCTCGCCCAGGCCGTCGCCAACGCCCTTTCCAAGTCGCGCCATCTGAACAGCGACGCCACGAAGTCTCTCGTCGTACAGTTCCAGGCGCAGTTCGCCAACGTGTCTGACGTGGTGCTGACGGCAAGAGCGTCGGAGATCACGAGCATCGCTCAGACGAGCGGGATCCTCTCCATCACGCGGAACGTCGCCGTTACGGCCGAGGGTTACGAGAACCATCAGCACTGGGTCGAAGGGACCGGCGCCAAGTGGAACTGGGGATCGCCGTACATGAAGGCGCCCGCCGGGACGATCGCCATCGTCGACAGCGGGATCGACAACTCGCTCGGGCAGTTCGGCAGCCGGATTGTCGCCTCCGTGGATCTCGGTTCAGGGTCGACCGCCGACCCGCGCGGGCACGGCACGTTCGTCGCGAGCATCGCCGCCGGCGCCGGCGCCTACTCCGGTGTCGCGCCGAACGCGAATCTCGTCGGCGTCAACGTCTTCAACGCGCAGGGCCAGGCCAAGACGAGTGACGTCATCCACGCCTGTGACTGGATGCTGCAGAACAAGTCGAAGTACGGGATTCGCGTCGCCAACCTGTCGCTGATCACCGCGCAGCCATCGAGCTTCCTCTACGACCCGCTCGACAAGGCTGTCGAGCGGCTCTGGGAGGCGGGCATCGTCGTCGTCACGCCGTCCGGCAACTACGCGAGCGGCAACGGGCCGAGCGGCGTTCTCTACGCGCCCGGCAACGACCCGTTCGTGATCACCGTCGGAGCGGCCGACACGCTCGGCCAGAACGACCCGACCCACTATACGAACGCCCCGTGGTCGGCGTACGGCTACACGCCCGACGGCTTCGCGAAGCCCGAGATCGGGGCCCCCGGCCGCTACATGATCGCCCAGGTCCCGACCTCGGCCACGCTCTACTCCGACTACCCGGGCCAGGCGCTCAAGAACTCGGCGATCGAGCTCTCCGGGACGTCGTTCTCCACGGCGGCGGTCTCCGGGATGGCCGCGGCGATCGTCGGAGCTCACCCCGACTGGAGCCCGGATCAGGTCAAGGGCGCGCTGATGCTCTTCGCGCGGCCCGACCCGCGCGCGGCGACGAACTCTCTCGGCGTCGGCGAGGCCAACCTCCAGAAGGTGCTCGAGTACTACAAGGACGGCAGCAGGGGAGTGCCGCCCAATCCTAACCAGGCGATCGAGTCGTTCCTCGTCGCCGACCCTTCGGGCGGCTCGCTGCCGGTCTTCGACTCCGATCGCTGGGCCTCGGTCGCCAAGGCGAATGCGTCATGGGACGCCGCGTCGTGGACGTCTGCGGCCTGGACGAGCGCGTCGTGGACCTCGGCCGCCTGGACGAGCGCCTCGTGGACTTCGGCGGCCTGGACGAGCGCTTCCTGGACGTCCGCAGCCTGGACGAGCGCCTCTTGGACGTCCGCAGCCTGGACGAACAACGCGGCTCTCGACGGTCTCGGCGACGGCTAGATGAGCGCGATCCCGACCGAGCTCCGGGCGGGAACCGCCCGGCCCCGTCCGCAAACCAGCGGTCTCTCGTCGTCCGCGATGGTCTATTTCGGGGTCATCGCGCTCGCCACGATCGCGGCCTCCGCCGGCCCGATCTCGCACCTCAACCTCCGCACGCACGGCTGGACGACCTTCCTGGTACTCGCCGGCATGGCAAGCGTCGCCCAGCTCTTCGAGGTCAAGACGATCCGCGACCAGAGCTACCACACCTCGATCGTCTTCCTCGTGGCCGCCGCGATCCTGCTCCCGCCGGAGCTCGTCGCGCTGACCGCGGTCGTGCTGCACATCCCCGAGTGGCTCAAGCAGCGCTACGCCTGGTACCTGCAGACCTTCAACATCTGCAACTACACGCTGAACGCCCTTGCAGCCTGGGGTGTCGCGCACCTGATCATCGGCCCGCAGGGCTTCACCCACCACGAGGCCCGTTTCGCGCTCGCCGGTCTCGCGGCCTGCTTCGTCCTCGTGCTGATGAACCACGTCGTGCTCGCGGTGATGCTCTACCTGGGTCGCGGTCACCGCCCGAAGGAGACCGGCCTCTTCGCACCCGCGCAGCTCGGCACGGAGCTCGTGCTCGCCGCACTCGGCGTCGGCCTCGCGAGCGCCTGGCACCTGAACCCCTGGCTCGTCCCGTTTGCGCTCGCGCCGCTGCTCCTGATCCACCGCTCGCTGCACGTGCCCCGGCTCGAGGAGCAGGCTCGCGTCGACTCGAAGACCGGCCTCTTCAACGCTCGCCACTTCGCGAACGTGCTCCAGGACGAGCTCTCGCGCGCCGCGCGGTTCGAGCGGCCGGCGTCGCTGATCATGGCCGACCTCGATCTGCTCCGCGAGATCAACAACACCTACGGCCACCTCGCCGGTGACGCCGTGCTCGCCTCGATCGCACAGGTCTTCAAGGACCAGCTCCGCCACTACGACGTTCCGGCGCGGTTCGGTGGCGAGGAGTTCGCGATCCTCCTGCCGGAGACTCCGCGCGACCAGGCACTCGAGATCGCCGAGCGGATCCGCCGCGCGGTCGCGAGCTGCCCGATCGACCTGGACACGGCCAGCGAGCCGGTCAACGTGACGATCTCGATGGGGGTCGCGTCGTTCCCGAACGACGGCGTCGATGCCAACGAGCTCGTCCATCACGCGGATCTCGCCGTCTACCGCGCCAAGCTGCAGGGCCGCAACCGCGTGCTGCCCGCGAGCGAGGAGCCGCTGCTGATGCGGACGACTCGCGCGCCGCGCCTCGTCTCGCTGCCTGCCGAGGATCTCTCCACACCGACCGTCTACGCGACACCGACCGGTCGCATCGCCCAGCCCGAGCCGGTTGTCGCACCGATCGCTCAGGAGCGCCGCCAGTCGGCCCGTCCTGCGGCCCAGGGGCCCTGGTTCGGCTCGATCCCTCTTCGCGTCGGTGTCCTCGTCGGCTTCGTAAGCGTCCTCGGTATTGCCGCGGGGGCTGCGGGCCTCGTCTTCGGCTCGTCTCGCGACCTGTTCGGGCTCCTGACGCTCACAGGCATCGTCGGCATCGGCCAGGCCCTTGCGCTCGAGGTCGACCAGGCGACGATCTCTGCGGGGGCGGTGGGCGCGCTTGCCGGGGCCGCGCTCTTCGGGCCGCGGGCCGCGCTGCCGATCGCGCTCGCCATGGCCGTCGTCGACTGGAGCGCCAAGCGCTCGCCTCTCCATCACGTCGCCTTCAACGTCGGCGCTCTCTCGCTCTCCTCCCTGGCAGCGGCGGGTATGTTCTCCGCCGGCCTGAACCGCTACAGCGAGGTCTTCACGCTCCTGATGGCCGTCGGCGCGGGCGCGATCTACTACCTCACGAACATGGCGCTCCTCAGCTTCGCCGTCGCCCTGGAGGGCCGTGAGCGCTGGCTCGCGGTCTGGCACGAGCGCTTCCGCTGGCTGCTCCCACACTACATCGGCTACGGCGTCGTCGCCGGCGTGATGGCGATCGCCTACCACGCTGCCGGCCTGTACGCCCTCGCAGTCGCTGTCGTGCCGCTGCTGCTGATGCGCAAGACCCAGGCTGCATACCTCCAGCACACCCAGCGCAGCGCCCTGAAGCTCCGTGAGGCCGCCGAGACGATCCACAGCCAGAACGTCTCGCTCGAGAAGGCGAACCGCCTGCTCCGCGAGCGCTCGACCGCCGCGATGGAGAGCCTCTCGGCGACCGTCGACGCGCGTGACTCCTACACGGCAGGCCACTCGCGGCGCGTCCAAAGGCTCGCGCTGGCGATCGGCCAGGAGATCGGCCTCTCGCAGCCCGAGCTCGACCTGCTCGGGCACGCAGCGCTGTTCCACGACATCGGCAAGCTCGCCATCCCGGACTCGATCCTGCTGAAGCCCGCCCGGCTCGACGCCGCCGAGTGGGGCCTGATGAAGCGCCACTCCGACGAGGGCGCGCGAATCATCGACCGCCTCGGCTTCCTCGAGGACGCGGTGCCTTCGATCCGCCACCATCACGAGCGCTTCGACGGCACCGGCTACCCCGATCACCTGCGCGGCGACGAGATCCCGCTCGGCGCCCGGATCATCCACGTCGCCGACGCGCTCGACTCGATGCTCACGACCCGCACCTACCGGCCGGCCCTGACGGCCGCCGACGCGCTCGCAGAGCTCCGCGACGCGACCGGGTCGCAGTTCTGCCCGCGCTGCGTGGCCGCGCTCGAGCGAATCTTGCCCGACGAGGAAGTCGAGGCCGCCGGCCTCGAGCTTCTCGTCGCCAGCTAACGCCCTGGTAACCGTGAGACCGAGGGACAGGCCTGGTCTTTAGGCCTGTCCCTCACACCCCATCCTGGGTGGAGGAAGTTGCAGTCAGGCGCAAATGCTCTAGTCGGGAGTTGCACCGCGGTGAAAATGCTCTATTGTTGTTGGTGCAGTGGCCCGCAAGCGGTCATTCAGGGCGATCACGCAGATCGACCCCAAGGCGCTCGCCGAGTTCCAGTCCGGGATTCGCAAGCGCTACACGGACGAGCAAATCCTGGCCGAGCTGCGGGCCTGCGCCGAGAGGCTCGGCCGCTCGCCGACGATGCGCGAGTTCGGCGCGGATGCAGGAACAACCGTGCATCCGCAGACGGTGATCGAGCACTTCGGGAGCTGGAACCGCGCGAAACGCCTCGCGGGCCTCGTCCCGCGCCGGTTTGCCACCAAAGAGGAGCTCCTGGGACAGCTGCGCGAGCTGGGGGAGAGGCTCGGCCGAACGCCGACTGCGAAAGACCTCGACGAGCTGCGAGGGGCGATGCCGTCGAAGTCGCTCTACTGGCACACCTTCGGCTCGCTGACGAATGCGCTCCGCGAAGCGGGGTTCGACGTGCCGGTGGGGGAGGAGCGACTGGAGCGCGCGATCGAGCAGGGGATAGGGCTCACCGAGCGCTTCGGGCGCCTACCGCGGTTCGCCGACTGGCGCGAGGCCCGTCAAGCCGACGAGAAGCTGATGACCGAATGGCAGATCTACCGGATGTTCGACGCCCGCCGCGGCGCCTGGTCGACCTTCCAGTTCCTGATCCGGGAGCGAATCCAGGAGTCCGGCGGCGAGGTGGCCGCCGACGGCCGGCTCGTCAGATCGTCGCGAGCCGAGCCAGGAGCTTGAGCGATGCCTGGCCCTCGTGCGGCGCGCGCACGGCGGGCAGCGGCTCCTCGTAGAACGAGCGGTCGGGCGTGAACTGGCGCCGGGCGATCTCGCGCCCCTGCTCGAGCGCGACCATCGTGCCCTCCGGGAGTTCCCGCTTGCGCAGACGCCTGCGGGCGTAGCGCTCGACGATCTCGAGTGCCTCGCGGGTGGAGGCGAAGTACGCCTCGCCGCGTGCCGTGCCGATCCAGAGCGGCCGGCCTGCGCCGCGCGCGAGGAACACGATCCCGGGGCGCCGCTCGTCGAGCCACGCGACCGCCATCGAGCCGTGGCACTGCTCGAACGCGTGCGGATCAGCCTCGAAGGCCTCGGCGAGGGCGAAGATCGCCTCCGAGTCGACGGTCATCCGCGGCTGCGCCCGCTCGAAGCCGTGCTCGGCCATGATCGCGTCGTCGTTGAAGATGATCCCGTTGTGGATCCCAACCACGGCGCCGTGGCGGACAGGATGGTTGTTGGCGTCGATCCGCGGATGCCCTTTCGTGTAGTCGCGGACGTGGAGCAGCGCCTCGGTCGCGTCAGGCGGCAGCGCGATCTGCTCCAGCAGCTGGCTCGCGCCTGAGCGCTGCTTGTGAACGACCAGCGGGCCGTCAGGAGCCCTGTGTGCGTACCCGACTGCGTCCGCGCCGCGCTCGGCGATCGCCGCCAGCAGCGCCTGTGCGGCGAGCGTCCGGTCGACGTCGCTCGCGCTGGCGAGGCTGTAGCCGGCGATTCCGCACATGTCAAGAGAAGGTAGCGGAGCCACCCGACATCCGCCGCATCACTCGAACGAGCTAGGGGAGCGCCCGAAGCTGCTGCCGATAGGTGGAAAGCAATGGAGCAACGGCCCCTGCCAGACCTCACCCCTGCGGTCGACCTCCTCCCGGTCGCCGAGCCGCACCTCGAGCTCCTGCCGCAGGTCGAGGACGAGGCCGAGCTCGACGACCCGGCAGAGGTCGTCGTCGAGGAGGACGAGGACGAAGTCGAAGAGCCCTCCTCTCCGCAGGTCTCCGACCCGCTCAAGCTCTATGTTCGCGGACTCGGCGACGGCCGCCTCCTGACACCGGCAGAGGAGCGCGAGCTCGCCCGCCGCAAGGACGAGGGCGACGAGGACGCCAAGCGCCGTCTCGTCGAGGCGAACCTCAGGCTCGTCATGTCGATCACCCGCAACTACTCGAAGGCCGGCGTGCCGCTCCTCGACCTGATCCAGGAAGGCAATCTCGGCCTGATCCGCGCGGTCGAGAAGTTCGACTACCGGATGGGCTACAAGCTTTCGACCTACGCGACCTGGTGGATCAGGCAGTCCGTGACCCGGGCGCTAGCCGACCAGGGCCGCACGATCCGCCTGCCCGTCCACGTGGCCGAGCAGGTGCGCCGTGTGATGCGCGCCCGCCGCAACGTCACCCAGAAGCTGAACCGCGAGCCCAACCTCGTCGAGCTCGCCGAGGAGAGCGGCCTCACGGAGGCCAAGGTCAGAGACCTGCTCGCGCTGGTCGAGGACCCGATCTCGCTCGAGACCCCGGTCGGCGACGGCGAGAGCGTCTACTCCGACATGATCGAGGACGTCAACGCCGACCTGCCGGAGGAGATGACCTCATCTCGGCTCCGCTCCCGGGAGCTCGCTGTGGCCCTCGGTCAGCTCAAGCCCCGGTTGCGGCAGGTGCTGACGAGCCGCTTCGGCCTCGGCGGCGCCACGCCGCTCACGCTCGAGGAAGTCGGCAAGGATCTCGGCATCACGCGAGAGCGCGTGCGCCAGCTGGAATCACGGGCGCTGAAGGAACTGCGCAAGGTCGCGCCCGAGCTGTACCTGTATCTCCAGGCCTAGGCTTCGACGACGATCGTGCTCGTGCCGCGCGCCGAGTCGAGCTGGAGGCCGTAGCAACCCGGCGCCTGCACGAGCAGCAACGTCACCGTCGTGCCCCACCTGCTATCCGTGAACGATCCAACTCTCTGGGTCGTATCGATGTGCAGCTCCTGCGTGACCGGGGCGGTATCCCATTGCGGGCCGAGCTGAAAGCGCATCGGCCCGGACGCGTCCAGACGCCGCCCGCGCACGAGCACGCGGACACGCCGGCTCACGAGCCCCGGCGGCCAGGCCCAGATCGTCTTCGAGGCCAGCCAGCCGCCGTGGGTATCGTCGGGCGAGAACAGGGAGGGCAGCGGATAGACCGGGCCGCGACCGACCCCCATGGGGAGTCCCTGGTCGAGCCGGTGCGGCGTTGATACCGGGCAAGTGGCGCCGGGCGCGAGCTGCGGCAACTGCAGCGCCCGGCGGAGCGGACCCCAGGGATCGGACCCTGGCTGAGCGGCGGCGGCCGAGGAGCTGAGAAGTGCGAAAACGCCGAGAACGAGCGCGGCGCGTCCGCTCAATGCGCCGCCGCGGCGGGCTTTGCCCGCTGCGGCCTGAACGCATCTAGGTGAGGACAGGCCGATCAACAATTCAGACGCCGGCTCCGCCGACGTCCGGAGCGCCATCTGCAACCTGAAGGAGGGGGCTCGCGGGGGAACCAGGGGTTCACCCGCGGTTAGTACGCAACCTGTTCCATCTCGCGTAGCGACGCGAGACGGCGCAGAGCTTCGACCTCGATCTGGCGCACACGCTCGCGCGTGAGGCCGAGACGGCGGCCGATCTCCTCGAGCGTCTTCGGCTCGAAGTCGGAGAGCCCGTAACGCAGGACGAGCACCTGTCGCTCGCGCTCGGTGAGCGCGGCAAGGGCGGCAGCGAGCGCCGGGCTGCGCAGCGAGAGCTCGACCTCTTCCTCGGGGAGCAGCCCTTCGCCGGCGACGAAGTCGCCGAGAACCGCGTCCTCCTGGTCGCCGACCGGCTGGTCGAGGCTCGTTGCAGCACGCGCGGCGGCCTTGACCTCGCGGGCCTGCTGCAACGGCAGGGAGGCCTCCTCGGCGATCTCCTCGAGCGAGGGCTCGCGGCCGAGCTGCGTCCAGAGGTTCCGCTCGGCGCGGTTCATCTTCTGGAGGCGCTCGACGATGTGAACGGGCATGCGGATCGTGCGCGCCTTGTCGGCAAGCGCCCGAGCGACGGCCTGGCGGATCCACCAGGTCGCGTAGGTCGAGAACTTGTAGCCGCGGCGCCAGTCGAACTTCTCGACGGCGCGGATCAGGCCGAGCGTGCCCTCCTGGATCAGGTCGAGAAAGGGAAGGCCCTGGTTGCGGTAATTCTTGGCGATCGAGACGACGAGGCGCAGGTTCGACTGGATCATGCGCTGCTTGGCGAGGTCGTCGCCGCGCTCGATGCGCTTGGCGAGCTCGACCTCCTGAGCGGCCGTCAAGAGCGGATGGCGTCCGGTCTCGCGTAGAAAGAGCTGCAACGCGTCAGTCGTCGTCTCGTAGGAGAGCGCAGGCAGCGGAGTGGGGAGCGCCTGTTCGACCTCGGGCTCCAGGACCTCGACCCCGCGCTGCTCCAGCTCCCTGTAGACCGCGTCGACCTCGAGCGGATCGAGCTGCATCGCTTCGAGCACCTCGTGCAGCTCTGCGTGCCGGACGGCGCCCGAAACCTCCGCCGCCTCCAAAAGCTGCTGGAACTCCTCGCTCGGGGCGAGGCTCTCGAAGTCGACCGTCATCGAACCCCCCGTTGGTTGCCCGTGATCATCCATCATCGAAACCCGCGAGTCCAGACCCCGTGCGGGACGGCAACGATAGCTGAACAAGGACGGTCTTTCCGAAAATCGCAGCGCACGATAACCAACGTTTTGTCAAGTTGGCGAAGTTGTCTATCCCGGCGACGCCGAGCAGCACTTTGTGACACGGGTACGTAGGTGCCCCGCTTCAGGCGGCGGCTTGCTCTTGTCACGGCGCGTGAGTGTAGACGCCCGACCGGATGCGTACTAGAGTCGCGCGCGTGCTCGCCCTCCTTGCCGCGGTGCTGATCGGGACACCGGTTCACGCGTGCGTCGTATACGAGCCCTCCGGTCCCGAGGCCGTGCAGCTCGTTCTGACGACCCGAGAGACGAACTACGTCGACGAGAATTGCTCCGGCTGGCTCGTGCCGCTGCTCACGCGCCACGGCGGCGGGTACTGGCGATGGCGTCCGGTTCCAGCGGCCTACCGGCCACCCCGCTTGATCTGTCGCCTCACCGTCCGGGACGGCCCGCGAATGTGGCTCTCGATCTACGACCGTGCAGGCGCCTACGACGCCGCAAAGCTTTGCGGCTCGTTCATCGCGGGGGGCGCGTGGCGCGACGTGACGCCCTCCCCGCTTCACTTTCTGTAGTGCTCTAGCGGCCCCAGGTTTTGAGGGTGTCGGCGTCTTCGGGTCGCAAGGGGTCGAGGCCGGTGAAGAGCGCGAAGGTGTAGACGCGCAGGGGCTCGTCGACCTCGTCGAGCAGCGGCAGGACGTCACGAAGCAGGGGCTCGCCGTCGTAGCCGCCGAAGCATGGGATGAGGGGGTGTGGCCAGCCGTCGTGGTCGGCTTGCCAGAGTTGCGCGCGGGGGTTCTGATGTTGGGGGTCTTCGCCGATGTAGCACTCGACGAACGTGCCCTGTGTGTAGCCGGCGGCGATGTAGGCGTCCGGGGGGACGCCCATGTTGGTGACGGCCCAGCCGCCGTCGCCGATCGGCACGTCCGCTGGTTTCTCGGCCTGAACGATCGCTGGGTAGCCGGTGACGGCGGTGTCGCCGTCGCCGTACCAGACGAACGTTTCGAACGGCGGCGCCTCGAGGTAGCCGGCGGGTCGCAGGGCGAGGAACGCGCCGGCGGCCTTGCAGGCGGCGATCAGGTCGGGGTCGGCGGTGAAGCCGCCGAAGACGCCGCGGTCGTAGCCGGCGAACAGGGGCCGTAGGTTCCGGCCCGTGCTGGGGGTGTGCGCGGGGTCGGAGCCTACGAGTGGTGTGTCGCGCGGGTCGATCTAGCTTCCCGTCCGCTCGACGGGTGCGCCTGGGGTCACTTGCGGCCCGTTGTCCGGTTGCGGTGGCTCCGGCGGGATCTGCTGAGGGACGGTGACCGGGACGGCGGCAGGGGCTTTCTCGCGGGCGGCGGCGAGGGCTTCCATGACTTGCCAGACGGCTTCCTCGACTGTGGGGATGCCGCTGGCGAGGAAGGCGCCGAGGTGCTTGGCGCGGTTGCGGCGGATCCACGCGTCGACGACGAGCAGGCCGACGAAGACCAATGCGATACCGGCGGCCAGGCCGAGCCGCATGTTGGGGCTGAGGGTGGCGGTGAGGTCGACGATCGTCCCGATCAGGGCCTGGACGGCGGCGATGATCTGCGCGGGGGTGATCGCCGGCAGGTGCGCGTTGAGGCTTTGCGCGGGGTTCTGGTTGCTCGCCATCAGGCGGCCTCCTCTTCCTTTTTGGGGAGCAGGTCGGCGGCGCGACGGATCGCGTCGTCGAGGCGCCGGCGTGCCGCCCAGAGCTGGGCGAGGACGGTCAGGACGCCCCAGGTGATGACGAGGTAGGCGCCCGCCTGGCGGACGGCGCGGCGGCGGCGGAAGCCGTCGAGGTCGGCGACTTCGCTCACGGCTTGGTCCAGGTGATGCGGGCGAGGCCGTCGAGGTCGGTCATGTAGCGCTGCCGGCGGCCGAGCTCGTTCTCGGTGTTCCCCTCGAGGGCGAGGAAGGTGCCGCCGCCGAGGTATTTCTCGACGATGCCGACGTGCTCGGCGTTCCAGTAGCAGGCGACGTCGCCGGGTTGCGGGGCTGAGCGGCCGATCCAGTAGCCGCGTGTCTTGGCCCAGGCTTCGAAGGCGCCGACGTAGGCGAAGCCACGATCAGGCCAGTACCCCCAGGGGGCTGGGGCCTGGTCGCCGAGGATCAGGCCGGCGCCGTGCTTGAACGCGAGCGACACGGTCTCCATGCACCAGGCGACGTCGCCGAGCCGGAACTCCTCGGTGATCGGGTTGTGATTGGAGCCGGGCGGGGTCTCCCCCATCCCGAGCCGCTCCCGCATCCACGCGAGCGCCAGATCACCGGGCGGCTCCCGGCCGGGCATCACCTGCGTCGGCGCCGGCAGCACGGGTTGCTCGAGCAACTGGCGGGTTAATGGGCCGACGATCCCGTCGACCTGTAACCCGTAGGCGCGCTGGAACCGCCGCACAGCGGCGGCGGTCGCGGTGCCGTAGACGCCGTCGCGCTTGCCGGGGTTGAACGCGTGGCCGAGCTTGTGCAGCTCGTTCTGAACCTTGAAGACGTCGGGGCCGCGCAGCTCAGGAGTGACGAGCAGAAGTAGCCGGGCCATCGGCCGGGAACACTCGCGGGCGTCCCCGGCCGCAGGCAAACAGCGCCGGGCAGGGTTGCTAGCGGCGGCGTTTGCGCCGGTGGCTCTTCTTCCGTCCGATCTTGCGGAGAAAGCGGCCCTTCGAGTCGCGCTTCATGCGTGGCATCTCGCTCACCCCCTCCCCGTTCTAGGTGACGATCGTGTAGCCGGGCAGGGGCGGCACGTTGAACGTCGTGACCCCGTCACCCGGCCCATAGAAGACGCCGACCGCGGCGAACAACGCGGCGTACGCGGTGCGGCTGACCGCGCTCCCGTCGCAGGCGAGCCGACTGGCGGGAACCAGGGCGCCGGCGTAGGGGATCAGGTCGCCGGCGACGAGCGCGCGCGGGCTCGCCGGCGTATACCCGTCCGGTGCGCTGGGCGGGCTAGTCACTGAACGCCGCGCCGGACACGGTCGCCGGCGCCCCAGGCGTCTGCGAACGGAAGCGCCAGTGGCCGAACAGGCCGGCGTGTGTCCAACCGCCGGCGCTCAACGGGATCGAGTCATCCCATGTGGGCGGCTCCGGCGGCTGCGACCGCGAGAGCTGCACCTCGACGCCGTTCCCGGCGATCGAAACGGTCAGCTTTGTGGCGCCCCGGAGTGAATACGGGACGGCCTGCCAGTCGTCAGCGGTGACGAGCGGCCCAAACTTCCGCGTCGACGGCTCATGCGACGGGCGCATCAGGCGGCAGGATCGTTGACCGTCTCATTGATCGTGCGGAGCAACGCCAGACGCTCCCGCTCGGGCAGCAGCCCGACGAAGGCGCCGGTGATGAGCTGCAGCACCTGGCGGAGCTGCCGGCGGTCGCGGAGGCACGCGTCGAGGTCGGCGCGCATCACCCGGAGCCGGCTGCTGACCCAAGCGGCGCTCAGGGTGGCGACGATGCCGCAACCCCCCGCGACCGCAGCCGTGGCGATCGCGCTCACGTGGTCACTTCTGCACCGGCCAGACCCGCATCCACCGATTCACGAACAAGCCGCCGTACCCCGTGCCGATCGCGTCGTGACTGTACTTCGCGGTCAACGTCACAGCGCCTAGCCCGTTCTTACGTCGCGGCCGCCCCAGCGTCCCGGCCGCTGCTCCAATCTGGTAATCAATCCCGTCTGCGTCGATGGCGCCGGTGCCGCCAATGTCGTAGCTCATTCGAGTCACCGAGGGGGCGACCGTGGAGGCCTGGGTTGCGCAAGTGATCCTGGCTCCGATCTCGACGCCGTAGTCCCCTGCGAACGGCAGAGCGATGGACGGCCCCGGGGTCGCGAGAGCCCGGTAGGTGGCATCACTGTCAGCGGGAAGGCCCTCGGCGGCCGCCACCTCAGCGAAGAGCGACGAGCCGCCGACGAAGACCCATCTCCCCGTCGCGGCGCGGTACTTGAACCGCCAGTAGACGCCGTTCGCCCCGTCAGCGACATACACGTAGACGTCGTCATTCAGCGGCGCCGCGGGAAACACCGTCCCCGACGCTTCCCCCCTGAAAGGGAGCCAGAGAGGCACGCTACGCCGTGACCTCGGTCACGCGGGCGTTGCCGTTCGCGGCCGCCCACAGCCCCTTCAAAACGCCGGCGTAACCGAACGGCACCTCGTAGTAGACGCCGGCGGGGATCTGGACGGTGTGCACGGCCGCCGACGACACAGCGTTCGCCAGGAGTAGGTAGAGGATCTGCGTCGAGTCGTTGTAGACCATGGCGCCCTTCCGGTTCGCGTTCGCCGCCAGAATCACGACGTCCGTCGCGGAGCTCGCCGCCGAGGTCTGCGTCCCCGTCGCCGGCGTCGGCTCCGTATCAACGACCACATGTCCGAGCTGCCGGGCCGCCCGGTCACTGACGTCGACGGCGGCCGTGATCGAAGCGATGACCCCCAGGGCCCGCCCCGCCCGATCCGAGACGTCCCAGACGCTTGCCGCGGCCGGCGAGACGGCACCGACAGCGCGGCCCGCCCGATCCGAGACGTCCCAGACGCTTGCCGCGGCCGGCGAGACCGCGCCGAGCAAACGGCCGGCGCGATCGGTGACGTCGACGGCGGCACCGAACGCGTCGACCGTGACGTGCCCGAGCAGCCTGGCGGCCCGGTCGGAAATGTCGGCGGTCAGCCCGGCCCCGGTGAGCGCGTACGTGGTCGGCTGCAACGCCCGCGTGTAGAGCGTGACGTAGATGAGCGTGTCGCCACCCGGCAGGTTCGCCGGGTCAAAGCCAATAGAGACCTCGTCGAACGGACGGGTGATGACCCGGCCGGTCTGCGCCGGTACCCGCTCGTCACTGTTGCCGGCGTTCGGGGCCGTGCCGCCGAAGCTGACCTCGAGGATCGCGCCCGAAGGGTTGTCGACCTTCAGCGCGTGGAACTCGCCCTCCCCCTGACTCTTGAACGTGTGAAACGGCGTCGACGCGTTCAGCCGCCACTTCTTCGGGACACTGACGACCTCGCCCCCCTGAACCTCGATCAGCTCGACGAGCAACGACCGGATCGCGCCGAGCTCGAGCTCGGCCAGCGTCGGCTGCCCATCATGCTCACAAGAGCAGCTCACGCCGCCACCGCCGCCCCACCCTCCGCGGCGCCGGCCTGCACGACCGCCGCCTGCGCCTTCTCCCTGATCCCAAAGGCACGGTTCAGCCCCGCGAACATCAGGCCGAAGCCGAGCAGCATGAAGAGGAGCCAGAGCCCGGCGTAGCTGGCTTCGTGCTCTAGCCACGTCGTGAACTGCCCGAACAAGTCGGTTACGGCGCTGCTGACACTGTTAGGGCCCGAGGTCTGGTAGCAGGCCCCCTTCGCGCCATCACAGGTCGCCACTTCCATCACCAGGCCAGCGGTCGGGTCGCTCGCATGAAACTTGCTCGTCACGTTCGTGCCAGGCGTGCCGGACGGGTCGTACGTGTAACCGGGCCGACAATGCCCCTGACACTGACTCGAAGGCGCCCCCGTAGCGCTCGCCATCGTCCGCGCCGGCGAGCCGGGCTTGACTCCGCTGGCGGCGGGGATGCGGCTGGGGATCGCGCTGAAGCCGAGAGCACGGAGGAACGAGGCGAAGTCGCGGCCGGCCTGGGTCTCCTGAGTGCCGGCGCCCTTGCCGCCGATCAGCGCGGGAAGCTGGAGGTTCGGGCCGACGAGGAAGCCGAGCTCGTTGCCGCCGGCGGCGAGCACCGGCTGGCCGGCGGTCACGTGGGCGCCCTCCGGGACGAGCGGGTGTTCCTCGGCGAAGTATCCGCCGTAGTAGGTGCGGCCGTTGACCGCGAGCGGCTTGTCAAAGCGCTCGTAGGCGGCCTCGCCCGTGCCGCCCGCCCAGCTTCCGGCGGGGCTGACCTTGAAGATCGTGCCGGGGACCGGCGCTCGCACGGGGAGCGTGGTGATCGTGTCGACGCCCTGATCGATCCGCTCGTAAGTGGAGCCCGGCGGGACCGGGTTGACGTAGCCGCCGCTCGGTCGGACTGGCGTCCGGCCGCCGCCGCCGGCGGCGACGCGGTTGTCGACGGTGATGCCGGTGTGTGTGCCCCACGGGGATGCGTAGACGAGGTCACGGAGCCTTGTCGGCGGCGTCCTGCCTGAGCGGAGGCCGGCGACGATCCCGGTGTAGTTGCCGTTCAGGAGCGTTCGTGCGGTGGCCGTAGCGCCGGCGGCGGGCGTCGGGTAGCTCTTGACGCCGGCCGAGTTACCGGGCAACGCTGTAGCGCCCGGCCAGGCGATGGTCGTGTTCAGCGGGTTGTTACGCGCAGCCGACTGCTCGGCGGCGTGCCAGCGCGCGAGAAAAAAAACGTTTGACGCCGTGACCGGCGCCCCGATCGCCTTCAACACCTGACGTTCCCAGCCGGAGAAGTCCATCAGTGGGCCCGTACCTGCGTGCCGGACGGCTTCACGACGGGCTTCCTCACAGGCGCCGGCGCGGGCTTCGGAGCAGGCGCGGGCGCGGCGGCGACGATGATGTGCGGCGGCGGCGGCATCTGCACGGGGACAGGCGCGGTCTTTTTGCCGGCTACGCCGGAGACGGGCGGCTTGCGCGCCGCCCCGCCGGTCTCGGCCGCGGGGGAGCTCGAGGTATGCGTGGTCGGCTTCGGCGCGACCGCGGGCGGGACAAGTCCGATCTGGCGGGCGGCGGCCGGGTGGTTCGCGGCCCAGGCGTCGGGGTTGTCGCCGTGCGCCTTCAGCCAGGCGACGAACGTCCCGGCCTTGCTCGAGTCGATGAAGGTCTGCTTGCCGGCGATCGTCCACCAAAAGCCCTGCTTTGTCGCCGGCGGCGCGGCGGGCGGGGGCGTGGTCGGCTTCGGCGCGGCTGCGGGCACGCCTGCGGCGACTTCGGTCTGGAGGTCGTTGAGCTGGGTCTGGAGGTCGGTGAAGTTCGTGCCGAGGCCGCTAATTGCGTCCGTGATCGGGGTGAAGTCGGTGGGGGCGGCCGCCTGGACGCCGAGGCCGCTTGTGTCCGTGAAGGGGACGCCGTCGGTAAGAGTGCTCGGATCGAAACCGGAGCCGACGCCCGCCGTCGGATCGGCTGCGGCTCCGACCGCTCTGAAGCCGGCGGTCGGGTCAGTCAGGGTCCCGACCGTCGAGGTGGTCGTGCCGGCGGCGGCGGTGTTTTGGCGGTGGCGTAGGTAGAGGGCGAGCAGGACGGCGCCGGCTACACCGCCGATCAGGGCGCGCTTGCGGTTCTGAGGGGTGATCCGCACTAGGCCACCCGTTGCGGTTTCGCGGCGACTGACCGGAAGAGCCTGGCGCGGGCCAGGAGGGTCTCGCGGACGCGGCGGAAGTTGTATTGGGCGCCGCCGGGCTGGGTGGTCCCGAACTCGCCGCTGAGCAACACACTGTCGGGGCCGCTGGCGATGCGGGCGGCGGTCTTCGGGGTCTTCGGCCCGAAGTAGGTGCGCGAGCGCTTGGGGATCACCAAGAGCTCGGCGGCGCGGAAGCTGCGGGTGACCTCCCCGATGTAGTTGAGCTGAGCATTCACCAAGAAGTGCTGGGGCGAGCGGGCTGCGCCGCCGGAGCGTCCGCCCATGTAGCGGCCGGCGCCGTAGGGGGCGCCGCGGCCGGTTGCCGAGCCGAGCGCCATCAGACCGCGACCGCCCCGCGCAACGGGAGACCGCCCCTACGGGGCATGGGTCGCATGAGGCGACCGCCCGCGCCGGGGATCGTGTTCAGGACAGGCGTCGCCGCGACTGCAGGCGCGCCGAGGGCGCTTCGGAGGCTGCCGGGGGCGAGTGGGTCGACGGGGTCGACGATCAGCTTGAGGGCGCCGGCGAGACCGGTGGCGAGGCCACCGAACGCGGAGGCGCCCTTGTCAGTCAGGAAGAGCGTGAGCAGAGCGGCGCTGATCGTGAGGCCGAGGAGCTGCCAGAGGAGCGAGCCCGCCGAGGTCGCCTGCGCCTGCAGGCCGGAGCGCTGGTAGACCGTCCGGGTTCGCTGGCGGCCGGTGAAGAATCCCGAGCGGCGCGACGACGAGCCCCCGCTTCGCCGCCGGCCGCCCGAACCGCTGCCCTTCGCCGAGCTCGGCTTCTTCCGCGGTGCCGCCGGCGGTTCCTTCGGGGTGTCTTCCGGCTGTGCGGTCGCGGCGGCCTGGCGCTCGTCGTGCTCGCGCGCCCAGGCGCGGAGCTTTTCGGCGTTCGCGTGGCCGCGATCCTGCACCTGGTCGGCCTCCGCGTCCCTGCCGCGGTCGCGGAGATCACCGGCGAGCTCGTCGGCCTTGTATTCGATCTCGTCCGCGGCGACGCGGGCCTCGTCCGGGCTCGTGTAGGTGACGCCCTGGACGCGCACCGTTGCGGCCACGGCTTAGCTGCCCCCAGCGGGGACGACGTGCTTACTCGCGAGGCGGCGCAGCACGCTACGCGGCTTCTTGTTGCGCCCGAAGAGCAGGAAGCCGACGACGCCGGCGAGCAGGAGCGTGGTGGTGGTGAGCTTGTGCGCGTAGTCCAATGCGCCGGCGCTCGGCAGAATCCCGCCAGGGCGCCCCTTCGAGCCCGCGCTGCCCCGGCGGCCGCGGCCCGGCTTCTGGCCGAAGTTCAGGAGCGGCCCGGAGGGCTGGGAGCCCCAGGAGCCGTGACCGCCCGCGGGGGCGCCGGCCCAGGGGACGATCCGGGTTCGCTGACTGTTGATCGCCACTAGAGCCCCAGGGTCCGGACGCGTTTGATGAGGTGCGAGCCGCCGCCGGAGCCGGTGCCGCGGATGGTGCGCGCGACGATCGCGAGGCCGATCAGGAAGAGCAGAATCGCCGAGGCGCCGTAGCCCTTCACGCGCCCACCACCTTCACCTTGAGGAAGTGAAAGGCGCCGTTCCAGCCGCCGCCGATGTACCCCTTGACGAAGCCGACGACGAGGAGGGCGAGCAGGATTTCCGCGAAGGTCTCCACGGGCAGCCTCGCTACTTCGAGACCGCTCCGCCGACAGTCAGCTTCGCGCCGAAGCGGGCGTGGATCAGGAAGAGGATCACGCCCAGGACCAAGACGGCGAAGCCCGCCGAGTGCGGATCGAACGCGCGCCGCCAGTTCGCCGGCAGCGCCGCGATCGCACCGTTGGCCATGTCCGCCTCGCCGGTGGTGATGACGTAGCGGCCACCCTGCCCCACATCGGGGGCCATCAGGTGATCGGCGCCGGCACGGCCACGCTGGGAGCGGTACAGGCCGGGGTCACCGTTGTTGAGAATCCCGAGCCGCATCCGGCTAGACCTTCGTCAGCGCCTTGAAGCCGGTCGAATACGCCGACGCGCCGGAGGCGAGGACCTTCGAGAAACCGCCGGCGTGCTCGAGCACGATGACGAGGGCGGCGAGGCCGAAGGTGGCGGCGAGAACCTGCTTGAGAGTGGAGCGCACGACGCCGGCCTACGCGCCGCCGACGAGGGACTCCTGAACGCCGAACAAGCGGGCGCCGGCGTTCGGCGTGACCGTCGACGGGAGGCTGACGATCACCTTCGGGTTCGCCACGCCCTTCGGATAGAGGGCGTCGCGGCGCTGGTTCCAGAAGGCGAAGTCGATGACCGCCGCCTTCGGCGTGATCCGCCCCAGGTAGTTGCGCGCGTTCTTTGAGAGAAGGTTGTGGGCGAGGATCGTGTACGGCTCCTCGGTCTCGGCGAACTGGAAACGGATCGTGTTCCAGCTCGCGGCGTCGAGCAGGCTGCCGACGTTGTCGATGAAGAGGATGATCCGCTCGATCTCGCCGGCGGTCTGCTGCAACTTCAGCTCCGTGTCCCCGTTCGCCAGGACGGGCACCGAGAACTCGCTGAAGCGGTGCAAGACATCGGTGTCGGGGAGGACGCCCTTCTCGCCCATGTTGGCGATCGGGACGATCGGCACGTCGAAGGCGAAGTAGGTGAGCTGCAGGTTTCCGGTGAGCGTCATGGTGGCGCCACCTGTCAGCGCGACGAGCTTGGACTGCGCGGCCACCGTGAAGTCGAGGCGCGCGTACAGGTCGTCGGACTGGGTGAGGATCGCGCCCCAGAGGTTGACCATGTTGTCGGCGATCGGGACGATCCAGTGAACCTCGACCGTGTTCGCCCCCGTCGCCGTCGGCGCCGAGGTCATCGCGTCCGGAGCCTTCCGGGTGATCACCTGGCGGCGGTACTCGTAGGACTGGCCCTGAGCGTTCAAGAGCGGGGAGCCGTTCACGCTAAAGCGGATGTTGTCGAGGATGCCGTAGGGCCAATAGTCCGTGTAGGTGACGGTGCCGCCGTTCAGCGTGTTCGTCGCCGTCCCCGTGAAGATGATCTCGATCTCGGCCAAGAGACCGCGGCCGGGGAGATCGAAGCCGTCGCCCTGACCCAGCGCCGGCAAGGCTTTCTGCGCGGACTGCCAGACGTTCAGGATTGTCGCCTCGTCGAACACCTCGGGCGCGATCACGAAGAAGCTGTCGCTCGGGACGGTCGCGAACGTCGCCGCGGGAGTGGAGCCGGTGGCGCCGCCGAGGATCGGCCCGATGCCGAGCTCGACCATGCCGGCGATCACCGGATCGTCGAGGTTCGCGCCGCGGCGACGGTGCGCGATCGCGGCCATGATCTGGCCCTCTTCGAGGGAACGGCCGTGGCGGGCCTGGTAGCGGCGGGCGCGCTCGAAAGCGCGAGTCTTCGCGGTGTCCATCAGGCCGCCGCCATCGGGTAGCGCTCACGGATCGCGAGCCCCGCCTGATCCTGGCCGGCGCTCTTGTACAGGGCGGCCCAGGTGGCGGCGTCGACGATCCCCTCGTGATCCTTCCGGATCAGCGGGGCGGCACCGTCCTGCGCCGAAGTCGGGTCGACCTGGTTGGCGTCCTGGAAGGCGCGCACCGAACGCATCAGCTCATCGCTGAGCATCGGCGCCGCGAGACCGGCCGCGACATGGTTCGGGTAGCCGGCCTTCGCCAGCAAGTCGGCGAGCTCCGCGACCTCGGCACCCCAAGAGCCCGTGGAGAGCATCGGCTTCGAGCTGACGTAGCCCGGCTCGCCCTGCAACTTCACAGCCGCGGCCAATGACTCGTCCGGAGTCGCCCCACCGAACTGCGGAGCCTGCACAGGCTTCGCGTCCGAGCTGGGCTCGTCCGTCGAGGTGACGGTGGACGCCTGCGCGGCTTCTGTCGGGTGCATCCCAGCCTCGGGCGTCGAGGACGCCGGCGGGGAAGTCTGATCGGGCTCGTAGTCGCTCATCGCTTAGATCGCGCGAGCGACGGCGCCGACGACCGGGACCTGCGGGAAGCGATGCCCCGCCCACTTCAGGGCGAGAATGAAGACGACCGCCGCGATCCCGACGCTGACGACGTAACCGAAGGTGAACCGTCCGAGCTTCACGGCGCGCACCCTCGCACCCACCCCTACCCATCGGCAAGGCGCGCCGCCGCTCCGCCGCTTCGGCGCTCCGGCGCGCCTAAGCGCGGCGGATCAGCTTCGCCGTGTCCGCACGCAGGTAATCCGGGAGGGGGTCGCCGACGTCCGTGCGGCGCTCGTTGCGGTCAGCCCATAGGTAGCCGTACTTCGGCACCGTGGCGGCGAGCTCGAGCGCCTGCGACCTGGGGAGGAACGGGACACCGCTAATCGCCTCGTCGAGATCATCCGTCGTCAACGGCGGGAAGACGAACACGTGGCTCGCCTCCGTCTTCAGCACCGTCGCGATGTTCCGGGGCCGCTGCGTGCAGACGATCAGCCCATGCCCGCGCCCCTGCCCGGCCGTGACGTGCTGCAGGAGCCCCGCCGGCGTCCAGGTCGCCGAGCTCACCGCGTACGCCTCGTGCAGCACGGTCGTCGACGGCGGCGGCAGCCGAGCGATCCGAGCGAACAGCGCCTCCAACTGCTCCCGCGACCCGTCCCCATGCCCGAGCCACGCATGACGGATGTGGATGATCGGCGCCTGCCAGTCGATCCCGTCCACCTCGAACCTCGCGCCCTCCCGATCACGCGCCCGGAGATGCCAGCACTTCACGCCCGGCAACGTCCACTCCCCCTTCGAGTCAATCACGATCCGGCGGACACGGAGCAAGCTAAAGAGGTAGTTCGCGAGCTCGCTCTTCCCCGACTGCGTCATCCCCGCCAGCAGCGTCCGCTCCTGGTAGCCGATCACGCCCCGAAACCCAGGAGCCAGCCGGCGACACGCCCACCAACGTAAGCGAGCGCGACACCTGCGACTGCCCCCCATCCGTAGAAGACGCCAGCCACAGTCGCGAGCGCGCCGAGGAAGAAGTGGAGCCACAGGTAGAGAGCGATCACAGGAGCCGCCGCCGGTCGGAGCGGCTGAGCCGGCGGACCGCGGGCGCGGTGCGGCGGTAGCAGCGCTGGTCGCCGCAGTCCTGGACGAGCGGCCCGGTTCGCGAGCCCGAGGTGACGCAGCCGCAGGGCCAGACGAAGAGCGAGCTATCACCGCCGGCGGGCGGCGGGAGCGACCCGTCGCGGAAGGATGGCGGGACGCGGCTCACCTTCGGAGCCAGACGAACGCCCGGTCGATCGCGGCCGGTGACTCGAGCACGACGCGGGCGCGCGTCAGCCGGAAGCGCTCCGGCGGGACGTCGAGCGCGGCGGCGACCTGGCCGACGACTCGTTCGGAGGGCCAGCGTTGCCCGCGGCGGCCGTGCGCGAGATCCTTCAGGTAGGTGGCGCTCACCTGGGAGCGCCGGGCGAGCTCTTCCCAGGAGAGCCCCGCTTGTACGCGGAGCTCGTCGAGCTCGTCACCGAAGCTGAGGCCGGTCACGCGAGCATGCGTCCGAGCACCTCGGCGCCCATGCGCTTGCAGATGACCGGGTCGAGCTCGACACCGTCACTTGGCAGGTTCAGGCAGACGCCGACCGCCAGGGCGAGCCACTGATGCCACGCGTCCTCATCGTCCAATGGCGGAAAAAGCTTCGTGACCATTCGCAGCAACCCGAACCGCTGCGCCGCCTTCACCGCCCGCATAGCCCCCGCGGTTGCCGCGTCTGTTGGTTCGGCGTTCAACGCGACATCGAGTAGCGAAAGGATCTTCTCGCCGACCGTGTAACTCACGACCTCGGCTTCCGGCGCGGATTGCGGCTCGCTATTCGGCTCGCTATTCGGCTCGCTATTCGGCCTTCCGTCGGCGGCGTGCTCGCCGACGACTTCGGAGCCGTTCGCCGGGTCGACGTCGTACTCGCTCACGCGGCGCCGTCTTCGTCGGGGACGACAGGCGGGCGCCAGCGGCGAACACCTGCGAGCCGCACTTCAGCCTCACGCCGTTCGCCCTCGTTCGCGTAGGCGGCGACGCCGAGGTCGACGACGTCCATATCCGGCGGCGCGTCCGCCGGCGCCTCGCCGGCTTTCCAGGCGGCCACCTCGCGGGCCTCGTTGACGAGGAAGATGCCTAGCAGGCCGGCGAACGCGATCGGGTCGACGCGACCGGCGAGGCGGCGAAGCCGGTCACTCTTGTTGAGCATCCGGGTCGCCGGCGCCGCGATCTCGTGCAACTCGTCATCGTCCGGCAGAAACGCCCGCGGCGGCCCGTCCCGACCTACCGTGACATGCAGTCCGAACAAGGGCACCTTTAGGAGCATCCCGACCGTCGCCACCTCCCACTCTTCGAGCTGGACGAGCGCGGTCCCCGGCTCGACGAGCTCCGCGTCCTCGATCGGCGGCTCACCCTCAACCGGCGGCGCCGGCGGCGGGCCAGGGTCAACCGCGAGGCGGCGCTCGCTCGGCGGGCTCACAGGCCGACCACCGGCGCCCTCAGACCGTCCAGGAAGCCACGCGACCCCTCAGACGGCCCGGTGGCTTCCTGGACGGTCTCGTCACCAGTAGACGCACCAGTAGACGCACCAGTAGCGCCACCAGTAGAGCGCCGGCCACTGGTGCGCTTACTGGTAGCGGCCCGCTTCGTTTTCCCCTGCTCGGATGGTTTTCCACCAGTAGCTACTTCCGGGGCCTCGCCCGGTCTTGGATAGCTGACCCGACCAGTAGCCGGAGGAGCCGCAGGAGGCGCCGTCGGCGGCCCCGGATCGGCCGAGGGCGGCTTCACGGGACCAGGGGCGAAGCGGCCGTTGACTCGCTGCCGCCGACGCGCGACCGCCTGCCGCGCCGGTGACTTCGCCTTCCCCGTCGCCATCAGCGGCCAGGGTCGCAACGCCACAGCGTCGCAGGCAAACAGCGCCGGGCTCGATCAGGGCAAGCGCGGCCAACCAGAAAGACCACCCCCCGTCGAAACCGCCGAAGAAGTCGGCGAGCTGCCGCTCGTTCAGAACGTCCGTCACGAATCCCCCTCCCGGTGATCGTGGGCGCCGCCGCAAGACGCAGAACCAGGAATCATCTCGCGCCCCATCACCCGATTCCAGGTACGCACCAACGAGCACGCGACGGCCGAACGCGAAGCACTCGACGAGCTCCTACACGAGCTCGCGCGTGAGGCGGCGAATTGGTGCCCGTCGGCGCACCTGGACGACTACTCCCGCGGCCGTCTCGAAGGCGACCCGGCGAACGGAATGAAGCCGCGCGCTACCCCGCCGTCTGACGGCGCTGCTCGGCCAGGGCCAGAACGTCCATGTACCACGGCTCCGTAGAGAGCCCCTCTGAGACTCCCTCGCCAGGTGCAGCTCGTCGAGCAGCGCCTCGAGGTTCTTCTTCCGCTCGCGCTCCTTCGCGCAGCGCCGGCGCGACGCCTCGCACCAACGAGCACGCGTAGAGAGCCCCTTCGAGACGGCCGCGGGAGTAGTCGTCCAGGTGCGCCGACGGGCACCAATTCGCCGCCTCACGCGCGAGCTCGTGTAGGAGCTCGTCGAGTGCTTCGCGTTCGGCCGGCGACCCGGCGAACGGAATGAAGCCGCGCGCTACCCCGCCGTCTGACGGCGCTGCTCGGCCAGGGCCAGAACGTCCATGTACCACGGCTCCTGAGACTCCCTCGCCAGGTGCAGCTCGTCGAGCAGCGCCTCGAGGTTCTTCTTCCGCTCGCGCTCCTTCGCCCAGCGCCGGCGCGACGCCTCGGAACACTCCTCGGGCGAGGGATAGAACGGCAGCACGGGCGACCATAATCGCGCCCACCGCGGACGTCACGCCGCCGCCCTCATTTCGCCGCGAATCCGGGTCACGCGGTTGACGACCTGGCCGGTCTCCGTGTCGACGGCGGGCTGCTCGTCGACGCGTAGGAGCACCGGCGGGTTTTCGTTGCGCCACGCGCGAGCGTCGTCGACGGCGGCCGCCAGGAGCTCGTCGTCGCGCTGCTCTTCGGATTCGTCGACGAACTCGCCCTGGATCATCTGCTCGACGATCCACGCCAGCCGCCGGTCGGCCAGGAGCTCGCGCGCCTCGTCCCGCAGCCCGGCGATCGGCCGGTGGAAGTAGGGCGGCTTGATCGACGGGCGAAGGCGCTTCGTGTGCTTGACGCCCTTCGGCGGCGCCTGCTCCATCTTGTGGTGGTGGAGCGTCAGGTAGGCGATCGCGCCGACCGGCGTCCGCAGCGGACGGCACTCGACGACCCACGAATCACGGGTGTACCGCCGCCAGAGCTCGGACACGCGCGCCTCGAACTCGGCCGCCTCGTCAGCGCCAAGTGCGAGTCCCTTTACGAGGTGGTGGATATGCGGCCGCCGGCCAGCTGTGTGCTTGCCCGTCGTCCACTCGAGGAAGCCGAGATACCGAAGGTCGGGTAGCAGCGACTCGACGCCCAGCTCGCGCCGAAGCGCACGCCACAGAGACCGCTCGGCGCGCATCAGCTTCCGCATGTCCTTGGTGAGGGTCTCCTGATCGAAGACGAGGTTGCGGGTCGTCGTCGTCAACCCTACGGTTGGCTGCTCGACCTTCGCGTCGAGCTCGACGACGAGCGCATTCTCCAGCGCTGTCATCTTCGCGCAGTAGTCGCAGCGGTTCGACGCCCCGCACCTGACCGGCAGGAGCTCCCACAACTCCGGGTCGTCCTGACTCCGAATCGCCCACCGAACGCCGGAACTAGGGTCAACGCAGAAGGCCCCCTCCACAGTGCCGCTTGGAGACCTTTCCATTGTTCTGACAAGAGTGAACCTACTTGCGTAGCTGCGGTTCGGCGGGCCGCCTGATTGTGGAACGACGGTCGGACGGACAACCTCACCGAGCCGAAGTTGTCGACCGCCGCCGCGAGTGTCCCGCAGCTCATTCCGAGGCGCGGACTCCACTTGACTTCACGGGAGGTAGGAGCCTCACGCCGCGTCCTCCTCAGTGGGCTCGACGGCGCCGTGGCCGCCCTCTTCAACCGGCGCGCAAAGGTGCGCGCGCATCCACTGAGGCCAGCGGAAGACATGGGAGCAGAGAGGGCACGTGCGCCGCTCTCGCTCCCAATTGCTCTGCGCCCGGCCGAGGTCGAGCCGCACATACTCGCGGCGCCGCTCGAGAGCCGCGACCCGCTCGCGGAGCGTCTCCTCTTCGCTCTTGCCGGGGTAGTAGTGGGCGCTCACGCCGCGTCCGATCCGAACAGGTCGAGTTGCCGCCGCCGGCGGGCCCGCCGCATGCACTCGACGACGTCGACGCAGAGGAACCCTTCCGCGAGCGTCGCCTTCATCACGACACGCCTCAAGTGGCCCGGCCGCGCGCCGCAGTCCGCGCAGCGGTCATGCGGGTGCAACGCCCCCAGCGGGAGCAACGCGACCCCGTCACGGTCAATCCCGGCCACCGGGCCACCTCCCGAAGATCAGCTCCTTCACCACCATCAGCGCCAGGGCGAGGAACGCGGCGAGCTCGAGCCAGCCCATCAGCGGCACCGCGCGATCTCCGCGGCGACCGTCCCCGGCCGGCGTCTGGCCCACGCGATCGTCGACGCCACCAAGCGCAGGTGCTCGTCGAGGTCAACCGGCCCCGTCGCGTCGATCGCGTCGCGGAGCCGGTAGCAGGTACACCGCCCGTAACGGTCGAACAGATCGCCACACACCGGGCAAAGGTCGCCGCTCGGCTCAGCGGCTTTGTAACAGCCGTTTTCGTTGCTAAGGTCCACCCGTCCTCCTAAGGGACACGACGGCCCGCCGGCGATCCTTGTCAAGATGCGGCGGGCCGTCTTTTTGGCTTAGTTAGGCCGCTTGCAGGCGGCTCACCACCTCCCCCCGCGCGCCGATAACGGCACCTTCCAACGTTTTGTCAAGTAACGCCAAGAGACCTCCAAACCCGCTCCTCTCGCCTGCGAGACCGAGGGACAGGCCTCTTGTGGCCTGTCCCTCACACCCCGCCATAGGGCGAGGCTTTTTTCCACACCGTGCGTGAATGGCTGTGGAAATGTGGAAAATTGAACTTTTCGCAAATAGCGGGGTTTGCGCCGCGCGGGCTCTTGCGGAGTTCCTTGACACCCTCTAGTTTCCCCTTTGCGCCGAGCGCGGATCGCGAGTAGATCGAAGCCTCACCGGGCGGCAGTAGGCGGAAGCCGAAGGTCAGTCGGAGAGGTGGACGAAAGCGAAACCGGCCCGGCGAATTTTTTGGTCCCGTACAGGCCCTTCTACTTCACCGCGTGGCAGTTGTGGTGTGAGGGACAGGCCTCTCGAGGCCTGTCCCTCGGTCTCACGGGCGATAGGGCCGTTAGGATTGTTCGGTGCATTTGCCCCGCCCGCCGAGCATCGACCGCGGGATCACCTCCGCCCTGTGGGCGATCGGGCTCGGGTTCTTCATCTGGGCCGGGCTGCTCGCCGTCGGCGTGACCAGCGCGACCTCGGTGATCGTCGCCGCGGTCTCGTGCTTCTTCATCTTCCTCTTCGTGCGGATCTACGGCGAGGACGAGCCGAGACGTCAGCGGCGCGCACGAGCCGGCCGCTGAGGGCCGGCCAGCGCGAACACCAGCAGCTCGGCGAGCTCGGAGCCGACGCTTTGCGAGAGGCGCCTGCGGGCGCTGGGGCGCTCCTCGGCGAGCCTGCCGAGCGCGGCGCAGTGCGCCAACAGGAGCCCGGCACCTCTCGGCGCTTCGTAGTAGGACGCTACGGCGGCCATTGCTCCCGTATCGGCCCGCGGCGAGAGCGCACTGATCCCTGAGCCGAGGGGGCGCGCTACTCCGGGACGGCGCGCTCGGAAGACGGTGTGACGGCGGTCGGCTCGGTTTCCGGAGCCGGTTCGGGCTCGGGCGGCGCGACCGGCGCGACCGGCGCGGGCGTGACAGTCGTGGGCGCTTCACGCACCGCAGTCCAGTCGCGCGGCTCTGCCTTGGCGATGGCCGGCCCGGTCGTGTCGAAGCTGAGGCCGAACAGGAGGCCCAGGCCGAAGGCGAGTACGCCGAGGTAGCGCATCAGGTCGGTGACGAGCCCTCGGATGCCGATATCGCCTGACCAGCCGATCACGTGGCTCTGCGTGGTGCTCCCGCGAGGCTGGCCGGCCACGAGCAGCCAGCCCACGCACACCGCCGCGGGCAGGAACGCCACGAACAACACGTGCGGCGAGATCCGCGGCACCCCCCACTTCGTCCACCCGCCGATCAGCTGCGAGAGAGCCATCACCAGGCCGGCGCCCGCGAGGAGTCCGTGCGCGGCCCAGAAGCCGGCATTCGTGTGCTGGCTGAGCTGGGTCGCGAGCCAGACGAGCAGGCCTGCCGCACCCGAAGCGATCAGTGTGATCGGTGCTCGTGTCAGGCCGTACATCTTTCCAGTTATTCGAGGGTTAAGCGCCGCGCATCGAACGACGCGGAGTAGAGCTCGGCGCGAAACTCCTCGACCGAGGCGGAAACGTCCCCCGAGAACACATGCTCGACGACCCCCACAGCCGCGTCGTTGTGGAACGGGAGGTCGACGTGGGCGGGCGAAACGAGGTTCACGGACACCTTCGCGCAGGCCGGGCAGCGAACTGCGATTCCCACGGACCCTCCCGCATGGCCCGGTGCGAGCAGCTTGAACGCCGAGGGGAAGATCGGGCGCGGCCGCTCCTCCGGGTAGCAGAAAAAGCTCCACGGCCACTCCCCCGCCTGGATCCGTCGCGCCGCGAGATCGACGAACTCGACCGCGACCGACTCGACCCGATCGGTCATCAGGTTCAGGAACGCTCCCTCGCGGATTCCGAGCGGCGCCCAGTCGAGGTCGTCGTGCGAGACGAGGCCGTCGTGGTCCTCCCCGCACTGGCACGAGAAGCGCACGCGAAAGACGTGCGGGTGCGAAGCACCTGGCAGCTCCTCCAGCAGACGGAAGGCCGAGAGCGGCACGCTCGTCTCCCCCCGAGCGGGGCACGAGAACGTGTACCGCATTGTCAGAACGTCGTACATCGTCCTATTGTGATCGGCACGGCGGCCGGACGCCTAAACAGTTCGTCGCCCTACAACGTGGTGTGAGGGACAGGCCTACAAACCAGGCCTGTCTCTCGGTCTTGCGCGCCCTAGTAGGTGATTAGCGAGAACACGTCGTAGCCGGCGAGCTTGTCGCGGCCGTTCAGGAACGCGAGCTCGATGATGAACGGCAGGCCGCAGACGACGCCGCCGAGCTGCTGGACGAGCTCGACGGTCGCCTTCGCCGTCCCCCCGGTCGCCAGCACGTCGTCGTGGATCAGCACCTTCTGGCCCTTTGCGATCGAGTCGGCGTGCACCTCGAGCTGGTCGAAGCCGTACTCGAGCGCGTACTTCGCCGTCACCGTGTGCCAGGGGAGCTTCCCCGGCTTGCGCGCGGCGACGAAGCCGCAGCCGAGCTTGCACGCGAGCGCTCCGCCCGTGATGTAGCCGCGCGCCTCGGCGCCCAGGATGATGTCCGGCCGCTTCGGGGCCGCCCACTCCGCGAGCCGGTCGATCGTCTCCTCGAGCGCGGCCGCGTCGCCGAGCAACGGCATGATGTCCTTGAAGACGATCCCGGGCCGAGGGAAGTCAGGGATGTCCCGGATCTTCGCGGCCAGGTCGACGGCCATCAGTGGGCCGCCACGCGTCGCAGGTGCCGCCAGAAGAGCTGCTGCGCGAGCTCCTGGGCGATCTCGGCGAGCGCCTGGAGGTCCTCGAGCCCGGCCTGGCGCCGTTCGGGGCTGCGCGCCCGCAGGGCAGGCGCGACGAGCTGCTCCAGCAGCGCCGCCTCGCGGTCCGCACTCGTGCGGAACGCGCGCAGGTGCCGCGGCGAGATGCCGTACTTGGCGAGGCGCGAGCAGCCGATCGCCACGTCGACGTCCGTTTCCGGGTAGCGCTTCTCGCTGCCCTCGAGTCGCGGGTCGAGCAGGCCGTAGTCCTCGAGCTCGCGGGCGAAGGCGGTCGGGATTCCCGAGCGCTCGCAGAGCTCGCCGATGCCGAGCTCGCTCTCCTCCCCACCGAGCGCCGTCGCGCGCCTCCGGCGGCGGTCCTTCGCAGGTGTCGGCGAGGCCAGCTCCTGCCGGATCACGCGCAGTGGCAGGAACTCGTCTCGCTGCAGCTTCAGGATCGTCTCCAGCCGCTCCACGTCCTCTTCGCTGAAGAGCCGGTAGCCGCCCTGCGTCCGTCGTGGCGCGAGCAGCCCCTGGTCCTCGAGGTAGCGGATCTTCGAGATCGAGATGTCGGGGAACGCGTCGTGCAAGCGGCGGCACACCGCGCCGATCGTGTGCAACCGCTGGGCAGGCGTTCGCGTGCGGGTCTCGGTTGCACTCATTTGGAGAGAAAGATCAATCGATACTTGCCGATCTGGAGCTCGTCGCCGTCCTCGAGCTCGGCCGACTCGATCCGGCGGCGGTTCAGGAACGTCCCGTTGAGGCTGCCCTCGTCTTCGAGGACGAACGACTCGCCCTGCTTGACCACCACAGCATGGCCGCGCGAGACCGTCACGTCGTCGAGGAAGATGTCGCAGTCGGGCGAGCGGCCGATCGTCGTGCGCGTCTCGTTCGGGATGAAGTGCTCGCCCGCGCGGCCACCGCCGGAGCGGACGACGAGCGCCGGCCCTTCAACACCTTCGAGCTGGAGTAGCGACTCGTCGCCGACCTCCTCGGGCGTCAGCGCCATCGTCGTCTCGCCGCCGGCCTCCTCCTTCTCCAGCAGCGCGCCGCACTTGGCACAGTAGTTCGCGGCCTCCGAGTTCTGGAAGCCGCACTCCGTGCAGTAGATATGGCTCAAGGCAGCACGTACGTGCCAGGGTGAACCCCGGCACGAGATCTCGCCGTGGGCGAAGGTCTGCTCACTTCGCCTCGGTGTCGGGCGGTGCCACCTTGCCGGCGAGGATCTCGCTCAGGCCGGCCACGTCCAAGTGTCCGCCCTTCTGCTTGAGGCGGGCGGTGCGCTCCGCGCGCAGGATGTCGAGGCGGCCGTGCATGACGCGGCGCTCGTAGGAGATCCTGTCCTCCTCCTGCTCGAGCTCCTCGATCAGCTGCTTGAGAGCGTCGTCCGAGAGAGTTGTCAGATCGGGTAGCGAGTCCACGGAAGCAGTAAAGCAGCCGTTCGCCGAAGGGTCAACCTCAACTTGAGATTTCAGCTTCGACCGGGGCTGCGTCGGCACGCATGATCTCCTCGAAGAGCGCGCGCAGCTCCGACTCGAGCGCCGCCGAATCCTCCTCGGAGTCGCCCTCTGCGTAGATATGGACGAGCGGCTCGTCGGGGTCGGGGAGCACCTGCGCCCAGCCGCGCTCGTCGTAGACCTTGATGCCGTCAGTCAGGTCGAGGTCGCGTCCCTGGAGGCGCTCGTTGAGCACCCGCATCAGGTAACCCTTCGCGGCCCAGGGGCACGCCAGCTGGCGATGCAGCACGGTCGAGGTCGGCAGCTCGGCCACGAGCTCCGACAGCGGCCGGTCGATCGGAGCTAGGAGCTCCAGGAGCTTGCAGAGCGCCGCCATGGCGTCGTAACCGGGCAGGAACTCCGGGAAGACGTAGCCGCCGCCCAGGGCGCCCGCGAAGATGACGCCGTCACCGGCCGCGACGCGGGTCAGCTCGGCGAGCGTCGCCGGGGTTCGGATCACCTCCAGGCCGGATCGGGCGGCCATGCGCTCCACCTCCTGCGTGACGGTCACCGGGAAGGCGACCCGACCCTTGCGCCCGTTCGAGCCGATCAGGGACAGGAACAGGAGCAGCGCCTGCTCGACCGGCACCTCACGTCCCTGCTCGTCGACCACGAACAGGCGCTCGACCGCGCTGTCGAAGACCGCGCCCAGGTCGGCGCCGACTGCCTTCACGAGGCGCTTCGCCTGTCCGATCGACTCCCGGATCGTCGCCGACGGCCCGCCCTCGACACCGAAACCGTGCGCCGTGATGCCCTCCACACCGAGCGGCCCGAGCAGCTCCGGCAGCACGAACGAGGCGGCCGAGTAGCCGTAGTCGACGGCGATCCGGAAGCCGCGCTTGCGGATCGACTCGACCTCCAGGGTCGCGAGCAGGTCCTGCGCGTAGCTCTCGCGAACGCGGGCGGGGTAGTTGACGGTGCCGACGTCGCCGGCCGAGACACGGCGCAACTCGCGCCGGGTGAAGTGCTTCTCGATCTCCTTCTGCAGCGTCGGGGTCAGCTGGATGCCGGGGTGCTCGAAGAAGTGGATCCTGAGCAGCTCCGGGTCGTTCGGGCTCGTGCCGACGTGGATCCCCGCGTCGTAGGCCTCGGTCTTCAGGAGATGGCGGTTGACGGTGGCCGGCAGGATGCGGAGGTCGGCGACGTCTACCCCCGTCGAGTTGAGGCCGGAGATCATCGCGCGCTTGATCACCCGACAGACCGCCGGCGCCTCCCGACTGGCCACGACGCGGGCCCCCCGCTTCAGAGCGGTTCCCAGCGACGCCGCCAGCCGCACGACCATCTCGGGCGTCAGGTCGACGTTCAAGAGGCCTGAGACGCCGTCCTTGCCGAAGAGGCGCGACGAGGCGCGCGACTCCCAGATCAGGCTCTCGTGGATCTGCGCACCCGACTCGACCTCCTTGTACGGGTAGATCCGCACGCCGGGCATGACGGCGCTCTGCGCCCCCAGCACGACCTCGTCGCCGACCGCCGCTCCTTCGTGCACGCGCACGTGTGGCCGGATGTCGCAGTTGCGGCCGACAGTCGCGCCCTCGACGAGCGCGCTGCGGCCGACGTAGGTCGACGCGTCGATCACCGAGCGAACGATCCGAGCTCGTTCCCGGAGGGTGACGCTCGCCCCGAGCACCGAGTACTGGCCGATCGAGGCCTGCGGCGAGATCCGGCAGTAGTTGCCGAGGAACGCGGGCCCCTCCACCCCCTCGAGGTCGTCGATCTCCACGCCCTCGCCGATCCAGACGTTGCCGCGCAGCCGGAGGCCGGGGACGTTCAGCTGCACCTTCTCGTCGAGCGCGTCGAAGTTCGCCTGCCGGTACTGGTCGAGATTGCCGATGTCCTGCCAGTAGCCCTCGCAGACGTGCCCGTAGATCGGCCGGCCCATCTCGAGCAGCAGCGGGAACAGCTCCTTGGAGAAGTCGAAGGGCCGGTCGGTCGGGATGTGGCGCAGCACCTCGGGCTC
>JBBQTQ010000001.1:0-85434 GCA_038213135.1 Gaiellales bacterium | reverse complement strand
CGCAGGCGCCATCGGCCGCACCTGCTCCGGCCGCCCAGGCTGCTGCGCCGGCACCGTCGCAGCCGCCCGTGGAGGCAGCCGCCGGTGAACAGTTCGAACCGATGTCCGCGATGCGCAAGGGGATCGCCGAGCACATGCGCCGATCGCTCGACACCTCGGCCCACGTCACGAGCGCGATCGAGGTCGACATGGCCCGCGTAGTGGCGATCCGGACGAAGCTGAAGAAGGACTACCAGGCCTCCTACGGCGTCAACCTCACATACCTGGCCTTCATCGCGCGGGCGACCGTCGAGACACTCCACGACTACCCCTGGATCAACGGCGAGATGCGCGGCGACAAGATCGTCACGCGCAACTACGTGAACCTCGGCTTCGCGGTCGAGCTCGCCGACGGCAAGGGCCTGATCGTCCCGGTCGTCAAGCATGCCGAGGGTCTGAACCTGCTGGGGATGGCGCGCTCGGTCGCCGAGATCGCGGCCCGCGCTCGCGACAAGAAGCTCCTGCCGGAGGACGTCCAGGGCGGCACGTTCACGATCACGAACCCGGGCGGCTACGGCACCTTCCACGGCACTCCGGTGATCAGCCAGCCGCAGGCCGGAATCCTCGGCACCTACGCCGTCGTCAAGCGGCCTTGGGTCGTGCAGGACGAGCTCGGCGACGACGTAATCGCGATCCGGCCGATCATGAACCTGACGCTTACGTACGACCACCGGCTCGTGGACGGCGCGCTCGCGGGCCGCTTCCTCAGGGATCTGCGCGAGCGCCTGCAGACCTGGGGCGAGTCGGACTACTGATCCCGCTCGTGGGGGAACCCCTGGTTCCCCCACGGACCCCCTCCTTGCTGTTCGTCGCTTGCTCCAAGTCGTAGCGGAGCCGCCAACTCTCCACTTGACGCCGCATCGCGTGCGCCCGAGTCGCGGATGTGCTCGGGCACGCTTGGCGGAAGACCCGTGGGAGCCGAACGGCCTGCTGACGACCACGAGCGTCGAGCCGTGGACGATTCTGCTCGACGGCCGCCGCTAGAGTCGGACCGATGGCGCCAGCCGCTCAACTCCTGAACCTCGGTCCGACGCCCTACAGCGAGGCCTGGGAGCTGCAGCGCTCGCTGGCGGCTGCCGTCCTCGAGGGCGGCCCGGAGACCGTGCTCCTACTCGAGCATCCGGCCGTGATCACCCTCGGCCGGCGGGCCGAGGAAGGCGAGCTGCACGTTCCCGAGGACGCGAGCGTCGAGATCGTCGAGACCGACCGCGGCGGCAAGTCGACGTTCCACGGGCCCGGCCAGCTCGTCTGCTACCCGATCCTCGACCTGAACCGCCACGGTCGCGACGTCAGGCGCTACTGCCGTGACCTCGAGGAGGCGCTGATCCGAACGCTCGCCGCGTTCGAGCTCGAGGGCACGCGGATCGAGGGCCTGACGGGCGTCTGGCTCGACCGTCCACCGAGGAAGATCGCCTCGATCGGCGTCCACATCTCGCGCTGGGTCACGACGCACGGCTACGCGCTGAACGTCGATCTCGACCCGGCGCCCTTCACGCAATGGATCACCGCGTGCGGGCTCGAGGACACTGCCTTCACGACGATGGCGCGGGAGCTCGGGCGGCCGGTGACGGTCGGCGAGGTGCGGCCGGTTGCCACTGCCGCCCTCGCAGAGGTCTTCGGACTCGAGCTCTCCGAGCAGCCGATCGACGCGCTGGCGGCTTTTGTGCAAGGGTAAAACGGCGTGAAGCGCCTGGCCCCCGCCTTCGTCCTCTGCGCAGCGCTCGCCGCTCCGGCGCTCGCCGCAGCACCTACGACGGTCGTTCCGACCAAGCTCTTCGCGAGGGTGCTGCCCGGTGTGAAGGCCCACACCACCGTCCCGGTGCTGCTCCCCGACACGTTCACGTACGGGAGCAAGGAGTCGAAGCTCTACACGAGCGGCGGCGGCTCGAAGAACGCCTGGGACCTCGAAATCACGGGCGCACCGAACTGTGGCGGCGCCAACGCCTGCTTCCTGACCTCGTTCGAGGGGAAGCGCGGCGGCAAGCTGCCCGGCAAGGCCAACGTCAAGCTCGCCGGTGGGGATCCCGCCTACTACCTCAAGTTCAGCTGCGGCGCCTCGTGCTCGCCCGACTCGTTCTGGTTCACGCACGGCGGCATGCTCTACAGCTGGCAGTCGAAGGACCTGCCGAACGCGAAGGCGAAGTTCACCGCCGCAGCGAACTCGGCGATCGCCGCCGGCCCTCGATAGCCCTCGTCACGAGCAGCGGAAGGAGCGTCGCCGCGAGCAGCGTCGCCGGCAGCAGCGTGCGCCGGCCCGACGAGCGGAGCAGGTAGAAGGTGCCCGCCGTACCGCTGAGGTAGACGAGCACGAGCGCGCCGAGGCTCAGGCCGAGCAGGAGCAGGAAGGCACCGCCGAGCCGCCGGTCCTCTCCGCGGAGCAGCAGGATCGCCGCCGCGAACGCAGCGAGAGGCACTGCGCCCAGGTACGGCTGCTCGACGAGGAAGCCGCCGAGCCTGTCGAGCACGTCCGGGAGGTCGCCGGCCCGGTTGGCGATCTGCGAGACGGAGCCGACGTCCTTGTCGTGCAGGTCGTTGACCGCCGAGAAGATCCGCCAGGGCAGCGTGGTAAGCGCGACCGCCAGAGTCGCAGCGGCCAGTGGCTTGAAGCGCCGGCCGAGCAGCGCGACCAGGAGAAACGCGACGCACAGGGCGAGCGCATCCCTTTTCGTCGCGAGCGCGGCGGCGGCGAAGACGGAGCCGAGAGCGAGGTGGGCCGGCTCGCCTCTGGCCAGCCAGAGGCCGACGAGCAGCACGGCGCTCACCCAGAGGCACGCCAGCGGCACGTCCGCGTAGGCGGTCAGCGCCTGGTCGCGGGCGGCGGGCATCAGCAGGAGCAGCACGAGCCCGGCCGTCAGCGGCAGTGGTGAGACCCACGGGCGCAGACAGGCCCACGCGACGAGCGCCAGCCCCGCCAGGAGCACGACGAAGAGCAGGTTCAGAATCCGGAAGTTCGCGGAGCCGATCCCGTGCAGGAAGTACGCCTCGAGCGAGGGGAGCCCGATCGGGAACTGCCGGCTGAGCGGCGGGACGAGCGACGGCGCCGCGAAGGCCTCGGAGAAACGGACGCCGTGGTAGAGGAAGCGCGCCTTGATCGACCAGGTGCTGAAGGCGTCGTAGCCGTCCAGCGGCTTCACGACCGCCCGGGCCGCGAGCAGGCCCAGCGGCAGCGCAAAGGCGAGCGTGGGCAGCGCGCCGATCCGCTCCCCGTTGCCCGACCGCGATCCGAAGCGAAGACCCGCAACGAGCGCGAGCGCGCCCGTCACGAGGACCACCGGGATCGTCGGCGAGAGCCCCATGTAGACGAGCGGCGGCAGCAAGGCCGTAGCCGCCGCCGCGCCGGCGAAGATCGCGATCCCGATCCGGAGCCCGCCCGCGAAGCGGCCCCAGGTTCGCGTCAGCAGGAGCACGCCGATGCCCAGCGGGAGCAGCCCGAGCAGCGCGCCGGCGAAGCCGAACAGCCCCGCCGTCACGTCTTCACGAGCCAGTCTTGGCCGAACCGCCAGGCGGCGCGAGGGCGGACCCCGACCTGCGCGGGCGTCTGGTCGACGAGGATCAGCCAGTCGGCTTTCGGCGTATCGACGACAAGCCGCGGCGCCAGCACGAACGCGACCCAGCGCACCCAGCCGCTCTGCAGGTACGCGTCGCGTCCCTGGGCGCGCCAGCGGCCGCCGGGCAGGAAGGTGATCGTCGCATCGGCCGGGACGAGCCGCTTCGCGGCAACGAGCAGCGGCACGTTCCGGTAGCCGGCCCAGCGAATCGGCGGCACGACGGTCGCCTCGACCGGCGTCAGGTCGGCATCGCGGCGGAGCTTCGTCAGGTCGTGCGAGACGGTCGCGTTGATCGTCCAGGCGACCGGCACCACGAGCACGGCGGTCGCGAGCAGCCCACGCGGCAGCACCCGCGCCAGAACGAGCGCAGCGAGAAAGACGCCGAGGGTGACGTAGAGCCAGGCCGTGCGCCCATTCTCCCCAACTAGACTGGCCTCGATGGAACGCTCCCAGCCGGTGGCCGAGCGGCCGCGCCGACCCGAGTGGATGAAGGTGCGCGCGCCGAGCGCCGGCACTCGCTACTTCGAGGTGCGCGAGCTGATCCACGGCCAGGGTCTGCACACGATCTGCGAGGAGGCGCGCTGCCCGAACATCTCCGAGTGCTGGGGCCGCGGCACGGCGACCTTCCAGATCCTCGGCGACACGTGCACCCGCGCCTGCCGCTACTGCTATGTCAACTCGGGCCGGCCAGAGCACCCGCCGGATCCGCTCGAGCCGCTGCGCCTGGCCCAGACTGCGGCGAAGATGGAGCTGAAGCACGTGGTCGTCACATCAGTCGACCGCGACGACGTCCCCGACCGCGGCGCCGGCCACTACGCAGCGACGATCCGCGCGCTCAAGGCCAAGCTCCCGGACGCGACCGTCGAGGTGCTGACGCCCGACTTCCTCGGCTGCGAGGAGCAGGCGCTTCAGACGGTGCTTGCCGAGCGACCCGAGGTCTTCAACCACAACATCGAGACCGTGCGCCGGCTGCATCCGAGAATGCGAGGCGCCAAGGCCTCGTACGAGAAGGCGCTCTGGCTGCTGGCGCGGGCCAAGGAGCTGGCCGACTACCCGGTGCTGACAAAGTCGGGAGTCATCGTCGGGCTCGGCGAGCGCAACGACGAGGTCGTCGAGACGCTACGCGACCTGCGCGAGCACGGCGTCGACGTCGTTACGATCGGCCAGTACCTGCAGCCCTCGGCGAAGCACGCCAAGATCGACCGCTGGGTGCATCCCGACGAGTTCCGGTGGTTCCGAGAGCAGGGCGAGGCGCTCGGCTTCGGCTCGGTCTTCTCCGGCCCGCTCGTGCGATCGTCGTACCGTGCGGACGAGCAGCGGCATGCCGCTGCGACCGGGCGTGGTGCGGTCGCGTACTAAGTCTGGTAACCCCACGCTCACGATCGACTCGAACGTCGTGCTCGATTGTCTCGAGCGGGAGGTGCAAGCCGCCTGCGATCTGATCGCACTTCATCCGGGTCGCGTGACCGTTCAGGTCGCAAACCGGACTCCGGACCAGGAGGCGACAGTGTGGGCGGGGAGGCTCGACGCACTCGACATCGCACGAAAGGAAGTGTTCTTTCGATTCGATATCTCTCGCTTGGATGGGCCCGACGTCCTCGCTGGCGACGAGGACACGGCACGCCTCGCTGAGCTGCAGTCGGTGTTGTTCCCAAACGGGATCACGAGATCGAACGGAGAGGCCGACTTTGCGAAGGTCGCGGACATCGACATCCTGGACGCCCATCTTCGAAGTGGGGCGAACTACTTCGTGACTCGAGACGAGCATTTCCTCAAGGCACGAGAGCAACTTGGTCGTCAGTTTGGGACCATCGTTCTGACGCCCGAGGAAAGTCTCCAAGAGCTTGGCATGGGTTCAACAGCCGGCAAGCTCCCGGTGGCGAAAGCAGCTCGTGACGTGGTCGTTCACGAGCCCGCAGGCCTGCATCAGCGAATAACAGATCGTCGGCCCGACGAAGCGGAAACCGCGGCGGCGGAGCTCCTTCGACATCGCCTGTGATTCCGCGGTCTCGGCCGGCACCTGAGCGAGCTCGCCCCAGCGATTGACGATCGGCTCGCCGCCGACGAACGACCACAGCAACGCCACCGGGTCGTCCTGGTCGAGCCAGGCTTGTGCGTTGCCGATGGCCGCCGTGACCTTGGCACGATTCCGGACGATGCCCGCATCCTGGAGCAGCGGCTCCGGGTCGAGCCGCGCCACCGCCGCGGGATCGAACCCGGCGAACGCGCGGCGGTAGCCCTCGCGCTTGTGCAGGATCGTCGACCAGGAGAGCCCGGCCTGCGCCCCTTCCAGGATCAGCATCTCGAACAGGTGCCGCGGATCTCGCGAGGGGACGCCCCACTCCTCGTCGTGGTAGACGAGGTACTGCGGATCCTTGACGGGTGCCCAGCCGCAGCGGCTCATGGCTGGACGTGCACGATTCACACCCAGAGTTTGCGGCAGCCGCCTGTCTGCCAACGCGAGAGGGGCCGCCCCGAAGGCGGCCCCTCTCCGGCAAGAAAGCTCGGTATCTACTTCTGCTTCTTGTCCTTGATGTCGTCCGGGCAGGGGGTGACGAGGAAGAGCGAGTCGCTCGACTCCGCCTTGCCGCCCTTGCCGCCGTTCTCCGAGTTGTACCGATCGAAGAATGCATCGGACTGCTCGCAGATCGGGTTTCGGCCCGGCTGCGTCGTCGTCGGTCCACCCGAGCCGCGGCCGTTCCGGGCGTCGGTCCAGAGCGCGTACGCGCTGTTCTCCTGCACTGCGAGGCCGTTGTAGTCACCGGCGAAGATGCCGGCGCGGAACGAGTAATCCCAGTTGGACGGCACGTCCGAGACCTGGAAGTTCTCGAACGGCAGTCCCGTCTGGTTCTGACCGGGCACGACCGCCCCGGAGCTCGGGTTGATCGGCGTCGTCGGCTGTGCGATCACCGCTGCCTCGTTCGCGAGACACTCCTTCGCGGCAGCGGGGACGGAGGTCGTCGTCGGTCCCACGGTCGCGGTCGAGCTGATCTGGCACTGGGCACCCCAGTTCCAGACGAGGTAGTTGCCCGGTCGCCCGTTCGGCGCGGCACGGCTGAGGGGCCACTCGCCGGCCGTCGAGTCCGTGTCGAGCCTACGGTCGTAGAAGACGACGTTCACGGTTCCCTTCGGGCTGACATCCACCCACGGGAACCACTGGTCGTTGCCGAACGTCGGAGCCGTCGGCGGGCACACGCGGAAGCTGAAGCGACCGCAGTCGCGTCCACCCTGCGCGACGAGCGTCGGTGTCACTGACGGGTCATTGTTCACCCGCGTCGGCCCGATCCAGGTCGTGCCGCCGTTCGTCGACTTGAACAGGAACACGTCGGCGTTCGAGCTCTGCCTCGAGCCGTTCCGGTTGTCGGACATGACGAGGTAGAGATCGTCGGCGAAGTCGCCGCCCCGCGGGTCGACGACGACGTTGCCGCCGGAGTTGACCCGGAAGCAGCTGTTGGTAAGCACGGACCGACCGCCCTGTCCGCGCATCCTGCAGTCCTGCCGGTTCGAGCCCGACCGCGGGTAGTTGACGTCGAACACCGGCGTGACGAAGAACGGGCCGGCGAACGTCGTCCCGCCGTCGAGCGAGCGGACGGAGAGGTACTGGTTCTCGTCCGGCGTGTTGAAGTTCTCGAACGCGACGTAGAGGGCGCCCGTCACCGGGCTCACCGTCGGGACCGAGAACTGGTTGTCGTCGCAGTCGCTGCCGGAGCCGCCGGTGCAGAACGGCGCGCTGCCGCTGATCACCTTCGGGCTCGACCACGAGCGTGCCTGGTCGTCGGAGTAGCTGAGGTAGATGTTCGCCGTGGTTGTGGTGAAGATCGTCCACGTCACGTAGAGGCGATCGACTCCGACGACATCGGGGTTGCACGCGCGCGGGCTATGTGTAGTCGGGGTGAAGCAGGTTGGCGTGATACCTGTGGGCCTCGGGCCCGCGGCCATGTAGTTCTTGTCGTTGAACGGAACGCTCCCGTTCGCCAACGTGTCGTTGTCCGGCGTGAAGATGACAGTCCCATCTCCCGGCTGGCGAACATCGCCGGTGCCGCCGCAGCGGGAAGACTCCGTCGCCGGCGGTGTCGGCTGGACCGCGACGCAGGGCCGGGTCCACGTGAAACCGCCGTTCGTCGAGCGGCTCACCCAGACGCCGCTGGTGTCGTCCGTGCGGTTGAAGTTGATGTCGTTGTAGTAGGCAACGCCCGCGCGGTCGAACACAATCGACGGGTCGCCGCCTCCGTCGAGGTTGTCGCCGCTCGGCAGCGACGGGAACGGGATGATCCCGTCGTACCAGTGCTGGCCGTTGTCGGTCGACGAGTAGAAGCCCGACGTCCCCCAACCGAGCCGGTAGTCGTTGGCACCGCCGACGATGTTCTTGTCGTTGACGGGGTTGACGTCGATCGCCGTTTCGTCCTGGGGTAGGCAAGAGTAGTCCTGGTTTGCACGCACGTCGCCGCCCTCGTTGCTCTTTTTCTCGGCCTCGTCCTTCTGACGACGGTCGAGCGGCTTCGGCTTCGTGTCGGGGAAGAATCCGATGGTCGTGCGCGGCAGCGGTTTCCACCCGCTCGAGCAGGTTCGCGTGGCGCTCAAGACGGGCGGCGTACGACGGGTGCACCAAGCTCGTACGAGCCGGTTGGGCGCTTTCGTCGCGACGTTCGAGCTACCGCAGCCATTCGATCCGTGCAACGCAGGCCTCGTCGTGTCCGCCTCGGGCGGCGAGGGCGACTCGGCGAGCACGAAGATCGTGGCGCGCGAGTGTCCGCCCGCCCCGCGGCCGGCCTAGCCTTCCGCGGCGATCCGTGCTGCCTGTTTGCGCGCGAGCGCCAGGGTGTCGGCGAGCGTGAGCCTCCGAGAGAAGCCCGAGGTCGTGAGTGACGCGGTGAGGTTGTTCTCCTGCCAGGCAACGGTGTAATAGACGACCTCGCTCTGGCGAAAGGTTTCGGAAACCGCTGCATCGCCAAGGCCCTGCTGACCCGTGATCGTTACGTTTCCCCCGCCTGCAAGCTGCATCAGGTGAAACTCGTCCCGGTATGCGTGCAAGTCGCGTTTTGCGCCCTCAGCGTCGCCGAAGAGGTCGGCGCGAGACTCGATGACGAGCGGCCCTGGGGCGGTCGCCGGGCCCTCGCGCCGAAAGCGTGCGATCCAGCCCTGCAACCGTCCGAACCGGCCAGGATCGGCTCGTGGGCCAGGGTGTGAGTCGGCCTTTCGCTGCTGACCGAAGTCGAATCTCGCGTAGCTTCCGGGGAGGTCCCCTGGCTGCAGGACAGCCTTCGGCAAGGCGGCTCGCCCGAGCGGCGTTGCGTTGGAGCCCCTTCCGCCGCCGCAGCCGGCGAGGATCACGCCCATCACAAGCGTGAGAACGGCGGCAGATACGCGACGGCCGAGCACGCGGAGCAAGTCTCTCACGCCTTACAGTGACTCAGCAGCATGCGGCTTGGCCATGGAGTGGTAGTTCAGGGCCTTGTCCAGCGTGGCGTCATCGAGGCCCGCTTCGCGGGCTAGCTCGCGGATCGTCTTCCCGGTCGCGGCGGCGGCCTTCACGAGCTCCGTCGCCTTGTCGTAGCCGATGTAGGGGTTGAGCGCGGTCGCGGCCGAAAGGGTCAGCTCCGCGTAACGCCGCAGCTGCTCCTCGTTGGCGACGATCCCGTCGACGCACTTCTCGGCGAGGAGGCGCGACGCGGACGCGAGCAGCTTGATCGAGTCCAGCAGGTTGCGGGCGATCAGCGGCACGAAGACGTTCAACTCGAAGTGCCCCTGCAGCCCACCGACGGTGATCGCCATGTCGTTGCCGATCACCTGGGCCGCGACCTGCGTCACGACCTCGGGGATCACCGGGTTGACCTTGCCGGGCATGATCGAGCTCCCCTTCTGGAGCTCGGGAAGCTGGATCTCGGCCAGTCCCGCGCGAGGGCCCGAGCCCATGAAGCGGAGGTCGTTGGCGATCTTCGTCAGCGAGACGGCCACGGTCTTCAGTGCGCCGGAGGCCTCGACGAGACCGTCGCGGGCGGCAGTCGCCTCGAAGAAGTCGGCCGGCGAGTTGATCCGCAGGCCGGTGTCCTCCGTCAGCCTCGCCCGCACGCGCTCCGCGAACTCGGGATGGGTGTTGAGACCCGTACCGACTGCCGTGCCGCCGAGCGGGATCTGGCCGACGCGGCCGAGAGTCGCCTCGACACGCTCGATCCCCTGGCGAACCTGCGCCGTGTAGCCCCCGAACTCCTGGCCGAGCGTGACGGGGACGGCGTCCATCCAGTGGGTCCGGCCGGACTTGACGACGTCGTCGAACTCCTTCGCCTTCCGGTCGAGCGACTCGGCGAGCTTGCGCAGGGCGGGCAGCAGGTCGTGGGTCAGCTCGTCCAGCGCGGCCAGGTGGACGGCTGAAGGAAAGACGTCGTTCGAGGACTGGCCCATGTTCACGTCGTCGTTGGCGTGGACGCCCTCGCCGGCGAGCGCGGCGAGCACCTCGTTTGCGTTCATGTTCGAGGACGTGCCCGATCCGGTCTGGAAGACGTCGATCGGGAACTGGTCGTCGAGCTCCCCCTTGGCGACGCGGTCGCCCGCTGCGGCGATCCGGTCCGCCTTCTCGTGCTCGAGCAGTCCGAGCTCGCCGTTCACGCGGGCTGCGGCGGCCTTGATCCGGCCGAGCCAGCGTGCAACCGGCGGGGGGATCGGCTCGCCGGAGACCGGGAAATTGTCGACAGCCTTGCGAGTTTCCACGCCCCAGAGCTCCTGTCGTTCGTCGGTCGCGGCCACGACGCCGAGTCTAGCCACGTGCTGCCGCCAGCAGCTCCTCCCAGGTGGGGAGCTTCACGCGCGGGCGGCCGAGCGGCTCGCCCTTGCTCCGTTCGGCTGCGTTGATCGCCTCCCAGCCCGTGTACGCCACGTGGTCGACGCCGCGCTCGCGGAGGAGTTGCTCGAGCGCGTCGGGGCCCGCATCCGAGCGCGGGAGCCGGCCTTCGCGCGCGTCCTCCAAGAGCAGCTCGACCGTCTCGGTCGCGTCCTTCTTGTTCGTGCCGATCACGCCACTCGGGCCGCGCTTGATCCAGCCCGCGCAATAGAGGCCGGGCTCGACGCGGCCGGAGTCGTTCGGGATCACGCCGCTCGACTCGTCGAAGGGCAGGCCGGGCAGCGCGACGCCCTTGTAGCCGACGCTGCGAAAGACGAGTCCGCAGGGGATCGTCTCGCGCTCGTCGGTGGGCACCGCACGGATCTGGCCGCCCTCGACGACGAGCCGGTTGCGGACGACCTCGACTGCCTCGACGCGCTCCTCGCCGAGGATCGCCACCGGCGAGACGCAGAAGCGCAGGCTCAGGGTCTTCGGCTTGCCGCTCGGCGCGCGCGCGGCGAACTCCTTCAGGAGCTCGTAGTTGCGTCGGGCCCGTTCGCGGTCCTCTTCGAGCGCCGCCTCGCTCGGCGGGTCGAGCTCCAGCTCGGCCGGGTCGACGAGGACGTCCGCACCCGCCAGCTCGCCGAGCTCCTGCAGCTCGGGCGGGGTGAACGCCGCCTGCACCGGACCGCGACGGCCGAGCATCACGATCTCCCGGATGCCGGAGTCGAGGATCGCGCGCTCGGCGCTCTCCACGGTGTCGGTCGTCGCGAACTCCCCCTCGGTCAGCGCCAGCATGCGCGCGACGTCGATCGCGACGTTCCCGTTGCCGACGACGACGGCCCGCTCTGTGCGGAGGTCGAAGGGAAGCCCCTGGAACTCCGGATGGCCGTTGTACCAGGCGACGAACGCCGTGGCCGGCCACGACCCGGGAAGATCCTCACCGGGAATCCCGAGCCGCCGGTCGGTCTGCGCGCCGACTGTGTAGACGACCGCGTCGTACAGCCGGGCCAGCTCTTCGTGGGTCACGTCCTTGCCGACCTCGACGTTGCCGAAGAAGCGGAAGCCCGGCCGGGCGGCGATCTTCTCGAACGCACGCGAGACGGCCTTGATGTTCTCGTGATCCGGCGCGACACCGAGCCGGACAAGCCCCCAGGGCGTCGGCAGCCGCTCGATCATGTCCACCTCGGCCGGCGGATCGGCGGCGAGCAACGCCCCGGCCGCGTAGAAGCCGGCGGGGCCGGAGCCGACGACCGCGACGCGCACGGCCCTCACTCTAGGTCGGGAGGCGCCAGAACTCCCCGGTCAACCCGAGCCCGTCGAGGATCCCCTGGTTCTGCTCGCGTGTGTGCGGCCGCCAGTCCGGATCAAGGCGATCGCCCCACCAGGCCCACGCCAGTTCGGCGAGCTTCGCAACCGGGATCGTCGCCCCTGGCGGGCGGCCGGCAAGCCACCGGCCGATGTGCTCTTCCGACCGAAAGAGGTTCATCCCGCTTCAGGTGAAGCCGATGTCGTCCCACCAGCTCGCCGCCGGCACGAGGCAGTGAAAGAGGAGGCTCTCGTCGTCGGGCCGGCCGTCCGCCACCTCCACCGCCAGCGGCTCGGCGCAGTCGGGGCACGCCCATTCGATCCGGCCGTCGCTATGCAGCGCGGCGCAGATGCCCAAGGCGTCCCAGGCGCAGTTCCCGTACCACGCGCGTGTGTCCGCCTCCACTCGGTAGGGCGTCAGCACCGCCGAGAATGGATTCAGCATCCGCAGCTCGCCGCGCGCACCGAGCACGAGCGCATGCTCCTCATGCAAACGTCGCCAGCCGGCCTCGACCTCCGTCGGTTCACCCACCTCGGCAGGCGTCGGCGCGCGCCCAAGCCGAACGAAGGTGCGGTAGGTCAGATTGCGAAGCTCGAGATCCCGCCCATCCATTCCGGCCCTAGGCTTTCGCGAAGCGAAAGCCTAGTGAGAGCAACCGGAGCCGCAACCGCCGGTCGCGTGCTCAGCCTGCTCGCCATCCTCCACCTGGAAGGAGTGGCCGCAGCCGCACGCAGAGCTGACGTTCGGGTTCTCGATCTTGAAGCCGGCCTCCTGAAGGGTGTTCAGGAAGTCGATCGTCGCGCCCTGGAGGTACGGCGCGCTGAAGGGGTCGACGACGACCGTGACGCCCTCGGACTCGACCTCGAGGTCGCCCTCCTGGGCACCCGCGTCGAAGCCGAGCGCGTACTCGAAGCCGGAGCAGCCGCCGCCCTGCACAGCGATGCGCAGCACGCCCGCCTCGCCTTCGGGCTCGTCGGCCTGTAGCTCCCGGATCTTCGCCGCCGCGCTGGCGGTCAGCGAGACCAGCGTTCCCTCGAGCTCGACGATCTCCATGCGGTTCATCGTAGCACCCGGTCCTGTCGCTGCCGAGGCCTGGTTTGTGACAGTTCTTCTACGCATAGTTAAGCCGTTTGCGGGGAGGATCGTGAGACCCCTCGGAGTTGATAACTTCCGCGCCGACGATGCTCGGACGCTGGTTGCCGTTCCTGATCTACGGGCTCTTCGCGCTCGCGATTCCGACGTCGATGATGGTCTTCTCGTTCGTACTCGCGCAGCGGCCGCGCCGGCGCACCCGCGCGCGTGACATCCCGTTCGAGTCGGGAGTCTCGACGGGCCCGCCGAAGCAGCAGCGCTTCACGATCAGCTTCTACCTGACAGCGATGCTCTTCATCGTCTTCGACATCGAGATCGTCTTCTTGTATCCGCTCGCGGTGATCCTCCACCAGCTCGCGTGGTTCGGCTTTCTGGAGTTCCTCTTCTTCCTCGTCATCCTCGCGCTCGCCTACGTCTACATCTGGCGGAAGGGGGCACTCGAGTGGCGATGAAGCGGCTCGCCGACTTCGGCCTCCAGTCGGAGCGCGTGCTCTGGCAGGGCAAGGGCCCGGGCACGTTCGAGCGGGAGCTCGGCGCGGACGACCTCGAGCGTAGCCTCGGGCTGACCACGCTCCAGAAAGCGGTGCGCTGGTCGCAGACGAAGTCGATGTGGCCCGACACGTTCGGCCTCGCGTGCTGCGCGAGCGAGTTGATGTCGATCGTCTCGTCGCGCTACGACATCGCGCGCTTCGGAATGGAGGCTTTCCGGGCCTCGCCGCGTCAGGCCGACCTGCTGATCGTCTCCGGCCGGGTCGCTCACAAGATGGCCGCGCCGCTGCGCCAGATCTACGACCAGATGCTGGAGCCGAAATGGGTGATCGCGATGGGCGCCTGCGCGAGCTCCGGCGGGATGTTCAACAACTACACGATCCTCCAGGGCGTCGACAAGATCGTCGCCGTCGACATCTACGTGCCCGGCTGCCCGCCGCGGCCCGAGGCGCTGATGGAGGGAATCATCCGGCTCCACGAGAAGGTGCAGGCAGGCGTTCCGCCCGCCTATGAGATCCGCGGGGTCGCGTCCTGAGCTTCGAGCGGGTTCCGGGGGTCGTCGAGACCAAGGTCGAGCACGGCGAGACGACGCTCGTCGTCGGTCCGGCACGGCTGGTGGAGGCTGCCGCCTACCTGCGCGACGAGCTCGGCTTCAACTTCCTCTCTGACATCTCGGCGGCCGACTACCTGGGCTGGGGTGGCGTCGGCGTCGCCGGCCACTGGGGCAACAGCTGGGGTCGCGACCTGAACGCTCCGGGCGCGGGCGGCCTCGCGCGAGTGCCTGCCCCGAAGCCGAAGCGCTTCTCGATGAACTACCACCTGTTGCGGGTCGAGTCGGGCGCGCGCGAGGCGCCCCGCGTTCGTCTCCAGACCTGGCTCGACGAGGACGAACCCGTGCAGAGCGTCGTCTCGATCTGGCCCACCGCCGACTGGCACGAGCGCGAGGCCTACGACCTGATGGGCATCCGGATCGAGGGCCACCCGAACCTGCGCCGGATCCTGATGGAGGACGACTGGGCCGGCCACCCGCTGCGCAAGGACTACCCGATCGGGGGCGAGCCCGTCCGCTTCTCGGATGCGGAGTAAGTGACCATGACCATCGTCGAGCGGCCGCAGATCTACGAGGGAAGCCGGATCCCGCCGATCCCGACCGTGCTCGAGGTGACGCCCGAGCGCAGGGAGTCGGGCGACATCCTGACGATCAACTTCGGGCCGAACCACCCGTCGACCCACGGCGTGCTGCGCCTCGTGATCGACCTCGACGGCGAGGACGTCGTCGGGCTGAACGCGATCATCGGCTACCTCCACACGGGCTTCGAGAAGAACATGGAGCAGAAGACCTGGTGGAAGGCGATCACCTACCCCGAGCGGATCGACTACCTCAGCTACCAGAACAACGAACTCGTCTTCGTCTTGGCGATCGAGCAGTTGCTCGCGATGGAGATCCCGGCGAAGGCGACCTGGATGCGGACGCTCCTCTGCGAGCTGAACCGGATCCACTCGCATCTCGTCTGGCTCGCGACCTCGGCTCTCGAGCTGGGTGCGATCTCGGTCTTTTGGTACTGCTTCCGCGAGCGCGAGCAGATCCTCGACCTTTTCGAGCTCGTCACCGGCGCGCGGATGCACACGCGCTACTTCCAGGCAGGCGGGCTCGCCGAGGACATCCCGCGCGGCTTCTTCCCCGAGTGCCAGAAGCTCGTCGACCGGATGCCTGCGGCGATCGACGAGTACGAGACGCTGCTGACGAACCAGCAGATCTGGATCGAGCGGACGCAGGGACTCGGGCTCCTCTCGGCGCAGGACGCGATCGCGCTCGGGCAATCCGGCCCGGTGCTGCGGGCCTCCGGGGTGGACTGGGATCTCCGCAAGGCGCAGCCCTACCTCGCGTACGGCGAGCTCGACTTCGACGTGCCGGTCTATCAGGCAGGCGACGTCTACGACCGCTACCGCGTCCACATGGACGAGATGCGGGAGTCGACCAAGATCGTCCAGCAGTGCCTCGACGGGATGCCGGGCGGGCGTTGGATCGCCGACGACCGCAAGGTGGTGCTACCGCCGCGCGAGGAGCTGCACACCTCGATGGAGTCACTGATCCACCACTTCAAGATCGTCACCGAGGGCTACCGCGTTCCGGCCGGCGAGGTCTACGCTACGGTCGAGTCGCCTCGCGGCGAGATGGGCTGTTATGTCGTCTCTGACGGCGGGCCGAAGCCGTGGCGCGTCAAGTTCCGCGCGCCGAGCTTCGTCGCCCTCCAGGCGACGGCGACCTGCATGACCGACGCGCTGATCGCGGACATGATCGCGATCGTCGGCTCGCTCGACACCGTCATGGGAGAAGTGGATAGGTGAGCACCTTCGCGGAAGAGGTGCGGGAAATCGCGGCACGCTATCCGGATTCGCTCTCGGCGATGCTGCCCGCGTTGCGGCTGGCGCAGGAACGGCACGGCTGGCTGCCGCCTGAGGCGTTCCGCGAGGTCGCCGACGCGCTCGGCCTGACGCCCGCGTACTGCCAGGCGGTCGCCTCCTTCTACGACATGTACCACCTGGCTCCGGTCGGGCGACACATGGTCGAGGTGTGCACCAACCTCTCGTGCGCGCTCGTCGGTGCGCAGCGGGTGGTCGAGGCGTTCGAGCAGGAGCTCGGCGTGCGCGCGGGCGAGACGACCGAGGACGGCGCGATCACCTTCCGCGCGGTCGAGTGCCTGGGCGGCTGCGGCTACGCCACGGTCGTCTCGATCGACGAGCGCTACCGGCAGAACGTCGGACCGGACGACGTGGCCGCGATCGTCGAGGAGCTCCGTGCCCGCGGCTGACATCCTCCTGAAGGGCGCGGACGAGCGCGACTTGACCAAGCTGGTCGAGTACCGCGCGATCGGCGGCTACTCGTCGTGGGAGAAGGCGCGGGGGATGACTCCGGAGCAGCTGATCGAGGACTTCATGACCTCGAACCTGCGCGGCCGCGGCGGCGCAGGTTTCCCGATGGGCCGCAAGGCCTCGCTGATCGACCGGGCCAGCGGGCGACCGACCTACCTGGTCGTGAATGCCGACGAGTCCGAGCCAGGCGCTTTTAAGGACCGCGAGGTGATGGCTCGCGTCCCGCACCGCCTGATCGAGGGTTGCCTGATTTCCGCGCACGCCATCGAGTCGCGGCACGTCTTCATCTACATCCGCGGCGAGTACCTGGCGGAGTTCGAGATCCTTGCCGGGGCGGTCGAGGAGGCGCGGGCCGCCGGGCTGTTCGGCGAGATCGACATCGTGGTTCACCGTGGCGCCGGCGCCTACATCTGCGGCGAGGAGACGGCATTGCTCGATTCGCTCGAGGGCAGGCGCGGGCAGCCGCGGCCGCGGCCGCCGTTCCCGCCGGTGCAGGGGCTCTACGGCATGCCGACGCAGATCAACAACGTCTCGACCATCGCGTCCGTGCCGTCGATCATCGAGCTCGGCGCGGCCGAGTGGGCGAAGATCGGGCCGGAGAAGTCCCCGGGCACGGCGATCTTCTCGATCTCAGGGAACGTCGAGCGGCCGGGCAACTACGAGCTCGTGCTCGGCACGACGATGCGGGAGCTGATCTACGACTTCGCCGGCGGGGTCCCGAACGGTCGCCAGCTGAAGGCGATCATCCCGGGCGGCTCGTCGGTGCCGGCGCTGACGCCCGACCAACTCGACGTGCCGCTCGACTACGACTCCGTCCAGGCCGCCGGCTCGTTCTTCGGCTCCGCCTCGCTGATCGTCGTCGACGACCGCTGTTGCATGGTGCAGCTGGCGCTGCGGGCGGCGAAGTTCTACATGCACGAGTCGTGCGGCAAGTGCACGCCGTGCCGCGAGGGCACGCGCTGGCAGGTGCAGCTGCTGGAGAAGATCGAGGCGGGCGACGCCGAGCTGCGCGACCTGGAGCTGCTCGGGTCGGTCGGCTCGGGAATCCTCGGCAAGTCGCTCTGCGCGCTCGGCGACTTCGCGGTCTATCCGGTGCAGAGCTACATGCAGAAGTGGCCGGACGAGTTCCGCGCCCACGTCGAGCGGCGTGCCTGTCCGTTCGGCGGTAACTCCTCAATCGAGGGGATCCTCGCGCCGAGTGACCAGCACACAGCGACGGTGCCAGCGTGAGCTCGCCCGAGCTCGTCACGATCACGATCGACGGGATCCAGCTCCAGGTACCGAAGGGTCTCGGCCTCGTCGAGGCGGCAGCCTATGCCGGGATCGAGATTCCCGTCTTTTGTTACGAGCCGCGGCTCGGACCGCCGGTGGGCGCCTGCCGTATGTGCCTTTGCGAGGTTGCGCCCGGGCCGCCGAAGCCGCAAGCCGCGTGCACGCTCACCGCCGCCGACGGCATGGAGGTGAAGACCGCCGCGACCTCGGCGATGGCCGCCGAGGCGCAGAACGCCACGCTCGAGTTCATCCTCGTCAACCACCCACTCGACTGCCCGGTTTGCGACAAGGGCGGCGAGTGCCCGCTCCAGGACCTGACCTTCCGCTGGGGCCCGGCCAACACGCGCATGGAGTTTCCGAAGCGCACCTTCGAGAAGCCGATCCCGATCAGCCCGACGATCGCGCTCGACCGCGAGCGCTGCATCCTCTGCTACCGCTGCACCCGCTTCTCGGAAAGCGTCGCGGAGGATGGCCAGCTCGTGGCCCTCAACCGCGGCGCGCAGTCGATGATCGCCACCTTCGAGGACGAGGCCTACCGCGCGCCCTTCTCCGGCAACGTGATCGAGCTCTGCCCGGTCGGGGCGCTGACCTCGACGCAGTACCGCTTCGAGGCTCGCCCGTGGGAGATCCAGGACGTGCCGACCGTCTGCGGCCTTTGCCCGGTCGGCTGCAACGTCGCTGCCACAACTCGCGAAGGCAAGGTCAAGCGGATCATCTCCCGCAACCACCCGGAGGTCGACCAGGGCTGGCTCTGCGACAAGGGCCGCTTTGCGTTCTCGCACCTCTACGCCTCGGACCGCGTCACCGATCCGCTGAGCAAGGTCGGCAAGCGCCGCTTCGAGGAGCTCGAATGGGAGGAGGCACTGGACGAGGTGGAGCGCCTGGCGCGGGCGGCGCAGGGCCGCGTGCTGCTGGCGCTCTCGGGGACGGAGACCTGCGAGCAGGCAGCCGGGCTGGCGCGGCTCGTGCGCGAAGGCTTCGGCTCGGAAGCGGTCGTCTTCCCGGAGGAGACGAGCGCGACGCTCGACCCGTTCCGGCTGCCGCTCTCCGCGATCGGGCACGCACAGGTGGTCGTGGTGCTGGGCGACGACCGGGTCGTCGACCGCGCGCCGATCGTCGACCTCTGGTTGCGCGCAGCCCGGCGGGCCGGCGCGGAGATCGTCACCCTTGGACCCGAGGAGCGCCCGGCCGGCTCCGCTCCGGAAACCGTGCGCGAGTTGGCCGCTGAGGGCAGCGAGCTCGGGAAGCGGCTGCGCGACGCGGAACGGGCCGTCGTCATCTGGTCGGGCCCCGGTGGACGCGGCGGGGCCCTGGTCGCCGAGCTCGCGCACGCCCTCGGCTTCGCCGGCAAGCCAGGGTCGGGCGCGTTCTATCTGCCCTCGACTCCAAACGCCCGCGGCGTCCGTGAAGCCTGGGGCGAGGGCGAGCCGAGGCGGCCAGACCGGATCGGCCTCCTGCTCGTCTCGGGCGACGAAGCCGCCGCCGACCCGCGTGTCCGCGAGCTCGCCGGGCAGGCCGACGCGGTCGTCGCGATCACGATGTTCGCCGACCCGGTGCGAGAGTGGGTCGACGTCGTCCTGCCGGGCACGAGCTATCTCGAGCGCGAGGGCACCTATGTGAACCTCGAGGGCCGGCCGCAGCGCCTGCGGCGCTCCGTGATCCCACCGGCGCCGGATGAGCTCGCGTGGATCGCCAAGCTGGGCGAGCGCTTCGGCGTCGAGATCGACCCCTGGGTCTCGCCGCCGCTCGAGGAGCATGCGCCGCTGCCCGAGCGCGCTGCAGCGCCGGAGCGCGTCGCGCCGACCGCGCCGACTCCGCCCACCGCCAAGGGCGGCCCTCTGCGGCTCGTGCGCTACCGGCCGCTCTTCTCGGGCCCGGCGGTCGAGCGCATTCCCGAGCTCCAGTTCCAGCGGCCCGAAGCCGAGATCGAGCTCTCACCACAGGACGCGGAGATCCGGGGCCTCACCGGCGGCGAGACGGTCACCGTCAGCTCGAACGGCTCGTCCGTGCAGCTCCGCGCGCGGGTCAACCGCAAGCTCGTCGCCGGCGCCGTCCGCGCCGCCGAGGAGCACGTTCGCGGCCTCGCAGGCGGAGCCGTGGAGGTCACCAGATGAACGACCGCTGGTGGATCTCGCTGATCAAGGCGGCGATCATCATCAACCTGCTCCTGCTGGCGTTCGCGTACACGACGCTGCTCGAGCGGAAGCTGCTCGGCCGAATGCAGCTGCGCTACGGCCCGAACCGCGCCGGCCCCTACGGACTGCTCCAGCCGATCGCCGACCTCGTGAAGCTGATCCGCAAGGAGGTCTTCGCGCCGATCGGCGCCGCGAACGTCGTCTACATCGCCGCGCCGGTGCTCTCGGCCTTCACCGCGCTGCTCGCGTTCAGCGTGATCCCGTTCGGCGCCGGCTGGCACATCTGGAAGTGGCATGTCTCCGGTGTCGTCGCGAACGTGCCGATCTCGCTGATTCTGATCTTCGCCCTCGGCTCGATCGGGATCTACGGCTTCATCGTCGGCGGCTGGGCCTCAGACTCGAAGTTCTCGATCCTCGGCTCGATGCGCACCTGCGCGCAGATGGTCTCGTACGAGGTTTCGCTCGCCCTGTCCGTTCTCGGCGTGGTCGTGATGGGCCAGTCGCTGTCGCTCGTGGACATCGTCCACAAGCAGCAGTCGACGGTCTGGTTCGCGGCGCCGCAGTTCGTCGGACTGCTCGTCTTCTTCGTTGCTGGAGTCGCCGAGACGAACCGGCCGCCGTTCGACCTGCCCGAGGCCGACACCGAGCTCGTCGGGGGCTACCACACCGAGTACAGCGGCATGCGCTGGGGGCTCTTCCAGATGGCCGAGTACGTGAACGTGATCGTGCTCTCGGCGCTGGCGGTGACGCTCTTCTTCGGCGGCTGGGAGGGACCGTGGGCGCCGCTGGGGCCGCTCTGGTTCCTGATCAAGCTGTTCATCTCGATCGCGATCTTCATCTGGCTGCGCGCGACGTTGCCGCGGCTGCGCTACGACCAGCTGATGCGCTTCGGCTGGAAGATCCTGCTGCCGGTCGCGACGATCAACGCCACGGTCACCGCCCTGATCGTCGCCTGGGTGCACAGCTAGATGCCGAACCCGGTCGACAGCTTCAAGGGGTTCGGCGTCACCTTCCGCCAGATCTTCAAGAAGCCGATCACGCAGCAGTACCCGGAGTTCAAGCGGGCGGTCTACCCGCGCTTCCGCGGGCGGCACCGGCTCTGGCGGCATGAGAACGGCCTCGAGAAGTGCGTCGGCTGCTCCTTGTGCGCCGCAGCCTGCCCCGCGGACTGCATCCGTGTGGTCGCGGCCGAGAACACCGAGCACGACCGCGTCTCGGCCGGCGAGCGCTACGCGCGGATCTACGAGATCAACATGTCGCGCTGCATCTTCTGCGGCTATTGCGAGCTCGCCTGCCCGTTCGACGCGATCACGCTCGGCAACGAGTTCGAGATCTCGGAGTACTCCCGCGAGGACCAGATCTACACGAAGGACATGCTCCTTGCCGAGCCGATCAAGAAGGTGCCTGTCGCGGACGCGGACGAGTTCGACACGCCCATTCCCTACTACCGGATGCACTCGTGAGCCGCAGCGAAGCCAAAAAGCAAGGGACAGCCCCTGTAACGAAAGTGGAACCGTGATCGTCGCGGCCTCAGCCGGCAACGTCCTGACCTGGATCGTCTGGTTCGCGGCCGTCACCGCCTGCCTCGGCTCGGCGATCGCGGTCGTGTCCTTCTCGAACCCGTTCTACTCGGCGCTCGCGCTGATCGGGAACCTCGGCTCGCTCGCCGTGCTCTACCTGCTGCTCTCGGCCGAGTTCGTCGCGGCCGCGCAGGTGCTCGTGTACGCGGGCGCGGTGATGGTGATGTTCCTGTTCGTGATCGCCTATCTCGGCGGTCGCGCGGACGCTCCCTGGGCGGGCGCGCCCAGCTGGCAGGCGATCGGCGCGATCGGCGCGGCGGCGGCGATCCTTGTCGAGACCGTGCTCGCGATCGGCCTCAAAGCCGGCGGACGCCTCTCACACTCCGAGCAGATCACGAGCGCCTTCGGCAGCCCGAGCAGCATCGGCCGGCTCTTCCTGACCGACCACCTGCTCGCGTTCGAGATCACCTCGATCGTCCTGCTCGTCGCCGCGGTCGGTGGGGTCATCCTCGGCTCGCACTCGAAGGCCGCAGACGAGGAGGCGAGCGTAGAGCCATGAACCCTCTCACGTTCCCGGGGTGTCGCTGGCAAAGGAGGCAAGCGGGCGGCGCGCAGGACAGTACATCCCAGTACGGACAAGCGCCGCCCGCGCCGCATCCTGCCGCCAGCGGCGTCAGCCTTCGGCGGAGCCCGGCTCTGCCGGGCTTGAGCGGAAGGCGGCCGGGGACGTGAGGGGTCCTGATGTCTCCTGGTACCTCGCGATCTCGGGCTTCCTGTTCGCGATCGGGGCACTGGGCGTCCTCGTCCGCCGCAGCCCGCTGATCGTCCTCCTCTCGCTCGAGATCATGCTGAACGGCGCGAACCTTGCCCTGATCGCCTTCTCCCGCCACTTCGCGCACGGCGATGGGCAGATCTTCGCGCTGACGGTGATGGCCGTCGCCGCCTCCGAGGTGGTCGTCGGTCTCGGCCTAATCGTCGCCATGGCCCGCCGGAAGCTCGAGCTGGACGTCGACAAGCTCGGGAGCCTGCGCGGGTGATCGCCGCCTCCTGGATCTGCTTGTTCCTACCGCTCGGCGCGGCCATGCTGATCACGCTCGGCGGGACGAAGCTTTCGCGCCGCGGCGCCGGCTACCTCGCCACGCTCGCGTGCTTCGGATCGTTCGCGGCCGCGGTCGTGACCTTCCTGAAGATGCTCGACCGCGTCCCGAGCAACCGCACCGCCTATTCGACCGCGTGGCGCTGGGCCACCGCAGGCAACCTCGACTTCGGGCTGCGGATCCTCACCGACCCGCTCGCGATCATGATGATGCTGATCGTCTCCGGAGTCGGCGCGCTGATCGTCGCCTACTCGATCGGCTACATGGACGGGGACGACGAGGAGCGGCGCTACTTCGCGTACATCTCGCTGTTCGTCTTCTCGATGCTGCTGCTCGTCCAGTCGGGGAACCTGCTGATCCTGCTCGCCGGCTGGGGGCTCGTCGGCCTCTGCTCGTACCTGCTGATCGGCTACAACCACGAGCGGCCGGCTGCGGTCGCCGCCGCCAAGAAGGCGTTCATCATGAACGCGTTCGGCGACGCGACCATGGCGCTCGGCTTCTTCCTGCTGATCCAGCGCACCGGCTCGCTCGATTTCGAGACGGTCTTCGGCCAGGCGGGAGCGATCGGCACGGCATCGATCAACCTCGTCGCGCTCGGGCTACTCGGCGGCGCGGTCGCCAAGTCGGCCCAGCTGCCGCTCCAGACCTGGCTCCCGGACGCAATGGAGGGCCCCACGCCGGTCAGCGCCCTGATCCACGCGGCGACGATGGTGACCGCCGGCGTCTACCTGATCTGCCGGGCCCACCCGATCTTCGAGGCCGCCCCGCACGTGCAGGAGCTCGCCGCGGGACTCGGCGCGGCGACGCTCGTGATGGCCGGCCTGATCGCCCTCGTCCAGACGGATATCAAGCGGGTGATCGCCTACTCGACGATGTCTCAGATCGGCTACATGTTTCTCGGCGCCGGGCTCACCGCCTACGCGAACGCGATGTTCCACCTGATGACGCACGCGTTCTTCAAGGCGCTGCTCTTCATGGGGGCCGGGATCATCATCCACGCGCTCGGGGGCGAGCAGGACATGCGCAAGATGGGCGGCCTGCGCCAGCTGATGCCGAAGACCTCGCTGGCGATGCTCGTCGGCGCGCTCGCGCTCGTCGGCATCCCGCCCTTCGCCGGCTTCTTCTCGAAAGACTCGATCCTCGCCGCCGCGCTCGCACGTGGCTGGTACGGCGTCATCCTCTGGATCGCCGGGATGGTCGGCGCGTTCCTGACCGGCCTCTACACGTTCCGGATGCTGTTCATCGTCTTCGGCGGCGAGCCCTCCGCGTATGTCCAGGAGCATCCGCCGCACGACCCGGCCGGACGGATCCCGCGGCTGGCGCTCGCGCTCCCGGTCGCCGCGCTCGCGGTGCTGGCGACCGTCGGCGGCTGGCTCCAGTTCGCCGGTGTCTGGCACCCGGTCACGACCTTCCTCGACCCGGTCGTGAAGAGCATCGCCGCGACGAACACGCAGGAGACCGTGTCGAGCATCGCGGCCGTCGTGCTCGGCGCACTCGGGATCGGCGTCGCCTGGTGGATCTACGGTGCCAAGAAGGAGGCGCCGCCGAAGACGTCGCCGATCCTCGAGCACAAGTTCTACTTCGACGAGGTCTACGACGCGCTCTTCTACCGGCCCGCCGTCGGTATGACCCGCCTGCTCCGCGGCGGCTTCGAGGGCCCGATCGTCCTCGGTGGCGTCAACGGCGTCGCCGGCACGATCGGCGCGCTGGCCGGCCGCGTCCGGCGGCTGCAGACCGGGCTCGTCCGCACCTACGTGCTCGCGGTCGCCGCGAGCATGGCCGTCCTCACCGTCGTCTTCCTCTCGGTGCGCTAGATGGGCTGGCTAACCGACACGCTGATCCTGCTGCCCTTCGGCGCCGCGCTGCTCGTCTGGGCGCTCCCGGCGTTCATCCCGCGTGTCTGGGTCGGCGGCGCGGCGTTCTTCTTCAGCCTGCTCGAGGTCGGCTTCTGGATCTGGACAGTCGGGCGCTACAACTTCGGCGCCGCCAACCTGCAGGAGACGAGCCGGCTGACGTGGTTCAGCGAGTTCGGCATCTCCTACCACGTCGGCTTCTACGGCTACACGCTCTGGCTCTCGGGGCTCGGCGTGATCGGAATGGCGGCCGCGACGGGCTACGGGCTCTGGGCCGGACGCGACCGGCCGCGCGCCTACTTCGGGCTGATGCTGTTCCTGACCGGGGCCGTCGTCGGCGTCTTCGCCGCCCAAGACCTGCTCCTCTTCTACGTCTTCTGGGAGGCGATGCTGATCCCGCTCTACGTGCTGATCGGCGTGTGGGGCGGGCCGGGGCGCATGCAGGCGACGATCAAGTTCGTCATCTACACGATGGCGGGCTCGCTGCTGATGCTCGCCTCCGTGATCGCCTACGGGCTGACCCAGGGCAGCTTCGATCTCGTCCACGGCCACAGCGAGAGCGTCTGGATCTTCCTCGGCTTCGCGGCGGGCTTCGCGGTGAAGGCCCCGCTCTGGCCGCTGCACGGCTGGCTTCCGGATGCCTACCGCGAATCGCCGCCGGAGGTGGCCGGAGTGCTCTCCGGCGTGATCTCGAAGGCGGCGACCTACGGCTTCCTCTTCATCGCGATCGCGCACTTCGGGCGGCCGGTGTCCGACCTGCGCGCGCCGATTCTCGTGCTCGCCGCGATCGGGCTCGTCTATGGATCGTTGCTCGCCTTCCGCGCGCCCGACATCCGCGGCGTGATCGCCTATTCCAGCCTTGCGCAGATGGGCCTGATCACGCTCGGGCTGTTCGCGACGAACGTCGCCGGACTGAACGGGGCCGTGCTGCAGATGGTCAACCACGGGCTGATCTCGATGACGCTGTTCCTGCTCGCCGGTGCGGTCGAGCGCCGCGCTGCGACAGGACAGCTCGACCGGCTCGGCGGGATGGCGAAGGGACGGCCAGTGCTCGCCACGGTGCTGATGGCGACCGGGATCATCGCACTCGCGGTGCCCGGCTCGAGCGCGTTCGCGGGCGAGTTCCTGATCCTGACCGGGGTGTTCCCGCACGGGTGGGGCTACGCGGTCGTGGGCGGGATCGCGATCGTGCTCGCCGCGATGTACATGCTGCGCCTGATCTCCGCGGTGCTGCATCGGAGCCCCGCGCCCCAGACCGAGGACGCACGCGACCTTCGCCCCGGTGAGCTCGCGCTCTTCGTCCCGTTGCTGCTCTGCCTGCTCGCACTCTCGGCCTGGCCGGCCGGGATCACCGATCGCACCTTCGGCCAGAACTCCCAGACACCGGCCCTTCAGTCGATCCGATGATCCATCGCCCGCCCGTCGACTTGTACGCCCTCGCGCCGACGCTTGCGCTTCTGGGCACGGCCGCGATCTGCCTGCTCGCGGCGGTGCTGGTTCCGGCCCGCGCCAGGAGCGCGTTCTCGGCGGTCTGCTGCGCGCTCGGCTATGCGGGAGCGTTCGGCGTCGCGGCGGCGCTCTTCGCCGACAGCGCCCACGGCCACGGCGTGATCGCGGACGCGATGCGCCGCGACCGGCTCGGCGCGTTCGCCGCGATCCTGATCGCCGGCTCGGGCCTGCTCGCGGTCGGCGTCTCGTACACGCGCCGCTGGGGCCGGGAGCACGTGGCCGAGTACTACGCGCTACTCGCCGCGGCCGGCGCGGGAATGGTCTTCCTCGGGTCGGCGAACAACCTGATGACGCTGTTCCTCTCGCTCGAGTGGTTCTCGCTCTGCCTCTACGTGCTCTGCGCGATCGATGCGGGAATCGAGCGGTCGCTCGAGGCGGCGCTGAAGTACCTGATCGTCGGCGGCTTCGGCTCGGCATTCCTGCTCTTCGGCTCGGCGCTCGTCTACGGCGCCACCGGGCACCTTGCGTTCCACGACATCGCGGCCGCGATCTCCTCGCAGGGTCTCGTCGGCGACTCGCTGCTGATCGTCGGGCTCGCGATGATGCTCGTCGGCTTCGCCTACAAGGCCTCGGCCGCGCCGTTCCACATGTGGACGCCGGACGTCTACGAGGGCGCGCCGACACCCGTGACGGCCTTCATGTCGGCGGCGACGAAGACGGTCGCCCTGATCCTGACGCTGCGCGTGCTCGTGACCGCCTTCCCGCAGGAGGCGCACCTCTGGGCGCCCGCGGTCGCGGCGATCTCCGTCGCCTCGCTCGTGATCGGAAACCTCGGTGCGCTGCTGCAGCGGAACGTGAAGCGGCTGCTCGCCTACTCGTCGGTCTCGCACGCGGGCTTCATGCTGATCGGGATCGCGGCGAACAGCGCGCTCGGCTCGCGCGCGCTTCTCTACTACCTCGTGCCCTACGCGGCCATGTCGATCGGCGCGTTCGCCGTCGTCGCGGCGCGCGAGCGGGAGCTCGGCCAGCCGGTGACGCTCGAGAACCTCGCCGGGCTCGGCTGGGAGCGGCCGCTGCACGGCGTCGCCATGTGGGTGTTCATGCTCGGCTTCGCCGGACTGCCGCCGACGGGCGGCTTCGTCGGCAAGTTCTACGTCTTCGCCGCGATCTACGACCGGGGCTGGATCTGGCTGCTGATCGTCGGCGTCCTCGCCACCGCGGTTAGCCTCTACTACTACCTCGGCGTGATCCGAGCGGTCTACATGCGCCTACCAAGCGAGGTCGCACTCGTGGGCGGCCAGCCGCCGAAGGAGCGCGCGCTGAGCCTGGCGATCGCGGCCGCGCTCGCCGTCACTGTCGGCTCGTTCTTCGCGGTGCAGCCGCTAATCGACCTGGCGAAACACGCCGTCAGCGGCGCGCTCGGCTTCTGAGAGCACAGCGTCCCAAACGCGGGCCAGGCGAACGCCCTTGACATAGTTCGGCTGGATGCGCGGTTTGCTCATGGGGCTCCGTCCGCAAGGCGCGCTTTGGCATAACGGCGATTTCTTGTGCCTCTGGTCGGGGCAGACGATCAGCCAGTTCGGGAGCCAAGTGACGCAGCTCGCGCTGCCTCTTGCGGCGATCCTCGTTCTCCGGGCGACGACCTTCGAGGTTGCGGCGCTCGGCGTGGTCGAGATGCTTCCGTTCGTCTTGTTCAGTCTTCCTGCCGGTGTTTGGGTCGACCGATTACGGCGGCGGCCGATCTTGATAGCCGCGGATTGCGGGCGTGCGCTCGCCCTTGGCTCGATACCTCTCGCGTATGTGTTAGGCGAGCTGACGCTGGGACAGATCTACGCCGTCGGCTTCCTCGCCGGCCTTCTGACGGTCTTCTTCGACGTCGCCTACCAGTCCTATCTGCCCTCACTCGTCGAGCGCGGGGATATCGGCGAGGGCAACTCGAAACTGGAGTTCACTCGTTCCACTGCTGGGGTAGCCGGCCCTGGACTTGCCGGGATCTTGGTCGGTGCGTTACGCGCGCCGTACGCGATCCTGCTCGATGCTGCCAGCTTCGTCGTGTCTGCTCTGTTCCTTGCGCGGATTCGACGTGAGGAGACGGCGCGCGAGCGGGTCAGCGGTCACAGACCGCGGATGCGAACCGAGATTGCGGAAGGGTTGAGGTACGTCCTTCGCCACCCGTTCATGCGACCGAGCATCCTGTTCGTCGCGATCAGCAACTTCTTCACGACCCTGATCTTCTCGATCGTCCTCGTCTACGCGGTTCGGCAGCTGCACCTCTCGCCAGCGACGATCGGCTTGACCTTCACCCTCGGCAGCATCGGCTCCCTGCTGGGCGCCGTCGCCGCGACACGCCTGACGCGGAGGTTCGGGATCGGCAAGACACTCATCGGAGCTGCCACGAATGCCTGGGCGCTTGTCCTCATTCCCCTCGCCTCAGGCTCGCTCGCCATCCCGTTCCTCGTGGTCGCGCAGTTCGTCTTCGCGCTCGGGTCGGTCATCTACAACATCACGGCGATCACGCTCAGCCAGGCGATCACACCGGATCGGATGCTTGGCCGGATGACTGCCTCCAGACGATTCGTCGTCTGGGGTGTGATCCCGCTCGGAGGACTCCTCGGCGGAGCGCTCGGCTCTCACGTCGGACTCCGAGAGACTCTCTGGATCGGCGCCATCGGCGCCTCGCTCGCCTTCGTGCCCCTCATCCTCTCCCCGATCCGCACGATCACGAGCACCGAAGACGCAGAGGTGATGGCGCAACCGCACAACGACGCGCTGCTCCTTAGAGCCCAGGCCGAGCCGAACGTGGCGAGTAGCCGAGAAGGTTAGGCGCGGCTTCTAGCGAGCCGCGGCGCCCGGCTTCATCTGGCGGCCCAGCGCGCGCAGCGTCGGCACGATCGCGACGAACGCCTGCAGCGCGAAGACGAGGAGGCAGAGAACGTACGCAGTCACGGCGAAGCTCGGCACGTGACCGGTGGCCCGAACGGGTGCGCGGACAGCGGTGACGGCGAGCAGCAGGACGAGCGCCGCACTCTGCAGCCACGCATGGCGGAGCGAGCGGGAGCCGTCGGGCTCGAGCGCCGCGTCGAGAGTGGCGAGCGCGGCGATCGCTGCGGCCGGCACTGCCAGAACCAAGAGCCAGAAGGCGATCGAGTGACCGCCGGCGGCGTCGGCGAGTCCGGCGAGGACTGCGAGCGCTATCGGCGGCAGCGCGACCCGGGGCACGCCCGTTAGATTCGCGGGCGCATCGGACAGTCCTGCGACGAAAACGGGGGGAAATCGAATGGCAGAGGCTTCGCTCACCTGGCTCGGACACGCGTCGTTCCGAATCGACACGTCGACCGGCAAGCGCATCTACGTCGATCCGTTTCTGACCGGCAACCCAAAGTGCCCCGACGCTGAGAAGGAGCCGGAGCGCGTCGACGTAATCGCACTCACGCATGGTCACGGCGACCACCTGGGCGACACCGTCGAGCTGACGAAGCGCTTCGAGCCCTCGGTGGTCGCCATCATCGAGCTGAAGACCTGGCTCGGGAAGCAGGGTGCGAACGTGGGCAAGCTGCCGGGGATCAACAAGGGTGGCAGCCAGGAGATCGACGGGATCCGGTACACGCTGACGAACGCGCTCCACTCGTCCAGCGCGGAGGATGGAACGTATCTGGGGGACGCGTGCGGCCTCGTAATCCGCCTGGAGCACGGCGAGACGATCTACTTCGCCGGCGACACGTGCGTCTTCGGCGACATGGCGCTGATCGGGCGAATCTACAAGCCGGACCTTGCGGTGCTCCCGATCGGCGACTGGTTCACCATGGGCCCGGAGGAGGCCGCTGTCGCGCTGGAGTTGCTCGGGGTCAAGCGCTGCGTGCCGTGCCACTGGGGCACGTTCCCCGTGCTGACCGGAACGCCGGAGGAGCTGCGCAAGCTCGCGCTCGGAGTCACGGTCGAGGACATGGCGCCGGGAGACACGACCGGGGTCTGACCCCGGACGTGGCCCGTTAGGACAGAACCGGCAGCGGCTTGAACGCCTTGCGAGTCGCGTGGATCGTCTCGGCGATCGCGACAATCGTTTGCGCAGTCTCGCACTCGGGGTCGGCAAGAACGAGCGGCTCGCCGCGGTCGCCGCACTCGCGGAGACGTGCGTCCAGCGGCACCTGACCGAGCAGCGGCGCGCCGATCTGCTCGGCGAGCCGCTCGCCGCCGCCCGAGCCGAAGACCTCGGAGGTCATGTTCTCGATCACACCGATCACGCGCATGTTCGTCTTCTGCGCCATCAGCGCAGCACGGACCGCGACCTCCTGGGCGAGCGGCTGCGGGGTCGTCACGATCACCACCTCCGCGCGCGGAAGGAGCTGCCCAAGCGAGATCGCCACGTCGCCGGTTCCCGGCGGCATGTCCACGAGCAGCACGTCCAGGTCGCCCCAGTGCACGTCAGAGAGGAACTGCTCCAGCGCGCGATGGAGCATCGGGCCACGCCACATCACCGGCGAGTTCTCGTCGAGGAAGAACCCGATCGACATCAGCTTCAGGTCGTCCTTGACCGGCGGGACGATCAGCTTGTCGACGACCACCGGCTTCTGCGAGATGCCGAGCATGTGCGGAATCGAGTGGCCGTAGATGTCCGCGTCGAGGACTCCGACCTGCTGCCCCAGCCCCGAGAAGGCAGCCGCCAGGTTCACCGTCAGCGACGACTTGCCGACGCCGCCCTTGCCGCTCGCGAGCGCGATCACGCGAGTCGAGCGCGAGACGGTGATCCCCTTCGAGCGGTTCTCGACGCCGCCGCGCAGCTTGGTCGTCAGCGCCGTCTTCTCCTCGGGGCTCATCACGTCGAACTCGAGCCGCACCGTCTCGACACCGGCGACCGCCCCAACATGCGCGGCGACCTGGTCCTGGAACGACGACCGGAGCGGGCAGCCGGCGACGGTCAGGGCGATAGTCACGGTCACATCGCCGCCCTCGATCTGGACGTCCCTCACCATGTCGAGCTCGGTGACCGGCCGCCGCAACTCGGGGTCGATCACGTTCTCGAGCGCCTTCAAAATCGCTTCGCGCATCGTCGTTCCACCCTACCAACGGGGTAGAGAATGCCCTTGTGACCTGGGCCGGCTTCGTCTGGAAGAACCTGCGCCGCCGGCGAGCCCGGACCGCACTCACCGCGGCGGGCGTGGCCGTCGGTGTCGGTCTGATCGTTGCCCTGCTCTCGATCGCCGCAGGCGTGCGCCGGACGGCCAGCGACCTGATCCACGTCGGCCGCGCGGACTTCGGGCTCTTCCAGAACGGCGCCGCCGACCTCACGAAGTCACTGCTGCCAGACAGCCTCGCGCAGAAGATCGCGGCGCAGCCCGGCGTCGCGCACGTGTCCCGGATCTTCCTGCGAGTCAGCAATGCGCAAGGAGACAACGCGTTCCTCGTCTTCGGTTTCGCGCCGAATGAGTTCACGGAGCAGCGCCTCGTAATCGTCGACGGCCACCGGCCCGTTCAGGACCAGGCGCTGATCGGCGACCGCGCTGCCCGCCGGCTCCATCTCTCGCCGGGGCGAACGCTGAGCGTCGAGCACGCCCGGCTGCCGATCGCCGGGGTCTACCACAGCGGCGATCGCTACGAGGACAACGGCGCCGTGCTGCCGCTTGCGACGGTGCAGCGACTCGCCGGCCATCCGGGCGAGGTGACGACGCTCGGGATCACCGTCCAGCTCGGCCACCGCCCGAAGGACGTGGCGAAGGAGCTCGAGCGCCGCTTCCCGGGCGTCACGGCGGTGACCGAGCCCGGCCAGGCGGTCAAGGTCGACACGTCGAGCCGCGTGATCATCGAGAGCGGCTGGATCTTTTCGCTGCTCGCGCTGATCGTCGGCGGGATCGGCGTTACGAACACGATGGCGATGTCCGTGTTCGAGAGGACCCGGGAGATCGGGATCATGCGCGCGGTCGGCTGGCCGAAGCGGCGGATCGCGTTGCTGATCGTCAGCGAGGCCGCCGGCATCGGCGTGATCGCGCTCGGCCTCGGCCTGCTCGTCGGCTGGGTCGCAGCCGACCTCTTCACGCGCGAGAGCGCTCTCTCCTCGCTCGTCTCGCCGGAGTTCACGGCCGGCGTCTTCGCCTGGGGGCTAGCATTCGCCCTCGGCGTTGGGATCCTCGGCGCCCTCTACCCGGCCTGGCGCGCGGTCAGGCTGGCACCGATCGAGGCTCTCCGGCGGGAGTGACGCGGCCGTCGCGCAGGGCCAGGGTGCGGTCGGCCTGCGCGGCGACGAGCGGATCGTTCGTGACGAGCAGGATCGTCATCCCGTGCTCCTCGCGCAGCCGCTTCAGGAGCGTGACGATCTGCTCGCCGTTTTCGGTGTCGAGTGACCCGGTCGGCTCGTCGGCGAGCAAGAGCCGCGGCCCGTTCGCCAGCGCCCGCGCGATCGCCACGCGTTGGCGCTCGCCGCCCGAGAGCGTGGGCGGATAGCTCGAGGCCCGCTCCGCGAGTCCGACCTCCCCGAGCAGGTCGCGCGCCCTCGCCTCCCGCTCGCGGCGCGCCCCGTGACCGAACAGCGGCAGCTGCACGTTCTCCAGCGCCGTCAGCGTCGTGATCAGATTGTGGAACTGGAAGACGAAGCCGACGGTGCTCGCGCGGTAGGCGTCCGGGCTCGCCAGCGCCTCGAGCCGCTCGCCGCCCACGACGATCGAGCCCGAGTCGGGCCGGTCGAGCGCACCGATCAGGTTCATAAGCGTGCTCTTGCCGGTGCCTGAGGGCCCGGTCAGGGAGACGAACTCGCCAGCCTCGATCCGGAACGAAACGTCTTCCAGAGCCGAGATCCGCCCGTCCTCGAACGCCTTCGAGACGTCCTCGAGAACGACCTCGGCGCCGCTCAACGCGGCTGGACGACCGTCGAGAGCGTCTTCGTCGAGCCGAGCGCCTTCACGATCACCCGGAACGTGAACTTGAAGCCGCGCGCCTCGGGCGGCCACTCGAGCTGGTCGCGGAAGCGCCCGACGATCGGATGATTCGTGATCGGCTTGGTGTTGCTGTCGAACTGCACCGCGTGGACGCCGCCGATCGGATCGAGGATCTGGACGGTGATCTTCGCGGGCACCGGATGGCCCTTCGCATCCTTGACGGTGACCGTGTAAGGCCACTTCGTCTTGTTGTCTGCGGGCGGAGTCTTCGGCCCGCCCTGCAGAAGGGCGACGAAGCTCGCTGCCACGAGCAGCAGGTGCATCCCAGGATCGTACGCCCCGCGGGTTAGTCTGGCGCGGATGCCGGTCAGCATCCTCGACGGCTCCACCTTCGTCGTCTGCGCCAACTCCGGCGACATCGATGCGGCACCCGATCAGCCGCAGGGCCTCTTCCACCGGGACACGCGCTTCCTCTCGAAGTGGAAGCTGACGATCGCCGGGCAGACGCCGCTGCTGCTCTCCTTCGACGACATCGACTATTTCTCGACGCAGTTCTTCGTCCACCCGCCGACGGGAACCGTCTACAAGGACCCGTCCCTGTCGATGATCCGCAAACGGGTCGTCGGCGACGGCTTCCACGAGGACCTGATCGTCTTCAACCACGGCCTCGAGACCGCCGAGATCGAGCTCCATCTCGCAGCTGCGTCCGACTTCGCCGACCTCTTCGAGGTGAAGGACGCGCTCGCCAAGAAAGGCGAGAGCTACGTCGACGTGCGTCCCGGCGAGCTCGTGCTCGGGTACAGGCGCGAGGACTGGGTTCGCGAGACGCGCATCACGTCGACTGCGAAGGCGGAGCTGACGAGGGATGGACTCGTCTTCCGCATCCGGATCCCGGCCAAGGGTGAGTGGTCGACCTGCCTCGACGTGCACCCGGTCGACGGAGCGCTCACGGGGCCGAAGTACGGCCACGGCCAGCACGAGGCGCGGCCGAACATCCAGCACAGCCTCGAGGAGTGGCTCGAGGCGGCGCCGAAGCTCGACTGCGACTGGGACCCGCTCCACCACATCCGCCGCCGCAGCCTCGTCGACCTGGCCGCGCTGCGCTTCTACGTGGACGACATCCTGCCGCAGTTCCCGAGTGCCTCGGTACCCGCCGCCGGACTGCCCTGGTTCATGGCTCTCTTCGGCCGCGACAGCGTGATCACGAGCTATCAGGCCCTGCCCTTCCACCCGGAGCTCGCCGCGACGACCCTGCGCGTGCTCGGCGCCCTGCAGGGGAAGAAGGAGGACCACTTCCGCGAGGAGCAGCCCGGCAAGATCCTGCACGAGCTGCGCTTCGGCGAGCTGACGCACTTCCACGAGCGGCCACACTCGCCGTACTACGGCAGCTTCGACTCCACGCCGCTGTGGCTGATCCTGCTCGACGAGACGGAGCGCTGGACCGGTGACGCCGAGCTCGTCCGCGAGCTCGAGCCGAACGCGCGCGCTGCCCTCGAATGGATCGATCGCTACGGCGACCGCGACGGCGACGGGTACGTCGAGTACGAGCGCAACACCGAGTCGGGGCTCGAGAACCAGTGCTGGAAGGACTCCTGGAACTCGATCCTCCAGCACGACGGCTCGCTCTCCTCGCTGCCGCGGGCGGTCTGCGAGCTGCAGGGCTACGTGTACGACGCGAAGCTGCGATGCGCTCGGCTGGCGCGGGACTTCTGGGGCGACCCGGAGCTGGCGGCGCGGTTGGAGAGCGACGCGACCGTGCTACGGGAGCGCTTCAACCGCGACTTCTGGCTGGCGGATCGCGAGTTCTTCGCGCTCGCGCTCGACGGCGAGAAGAAGCCCGTCGACAGCCTCACGTCGAACGTCGGCCACCTGCTCTGGAGCGGGATCGTCGACGAGGACAAGGCGCCGGCGCTGGCACGGCACCTGCTCGGCGACGAGCTCTTCTCCGGGTGGGGAGTCCGGACGATGGGGACGGCCGAGGGCGGCTACAGCCCGATCGAGTACCACGACGGGACGGTCTGGCCGCATGACAACTCCCTGATCGCGGCCGGGCTCGCGCGATACGGGTTCCGCGACGAGGCGAACACGATCGCGATGGCAATTCTCGACGCAGCCACCTATTTCCGGTACCGGCTGCCCGAGGTCTTTGCCGGCTACCCGCGCCTGCTCACGAACTTCCCGGTCGAGTACCCGACCGCCTCGAGCCCGCAGGCCTGGGCGACCGGCACGCCGTTCCTGCTTCTCCGTGCGATGCTCGGGCTCGAGCCCGAAGGCGACAAGCTCCGCTCCGATCCGGCGCTACCGGAACGGATCGGCCGGCTCGAGCTGAGCGGCATCCGCGGCCGCTGGGGCCGCGCCGACATCAGCGCCTGAGTGCGTCGGCGATCTGCCCGCACAGCGCCGGGGTTCCCGCAGCGACGACGCGTGAACGCCCTTCGAGGTCCAGCGGCGCGGCGGCGAAGGGCGGATCGTCGGGCAGGTCGATCGCGAGCCCGCACTCCAGGACGAGCAGCTGCGCGGCGGCGATGTCGACCGACCGCGCGGGCTTCAGCGAGCACACGCCGTCGACCCGGCCGGCTGCGAGGTGGCAGAGGGAAAGCGCGAGCGAGCCCATGATCCGCAGGCGGTGGGCGAGCTCGGTAAACGCCGGGACGTGGCGGGCGATCAGGTCGGTTCGCGTCGCCTCGAACGACAGGAGCTCGATCCGGTCCTTCGGGCGGATCGCGCCGAGTCGCTCGCCGTTCAGGAACGCGCCCTCGCCGCGGATCGCCGTCCACTCCTCGCCCGAGCCGAAGTCGTAGACGTAACCGAAGTCGACGTCGCCCATCGTCTCCCCGGACGCCACGGCGATCGAGACGGCGAAGAACGGGATGCCACGCTTGGCGTTGATCGAGCCGTCGATCGGGTCGAGCACGACGACCGTGCCGGAGCCCGCGCGGCGGCCGAGCTCCTCCGAGACGAGCGTGAACCCGGGCTGCTCACGGTCGAGGCGCTCGACGACGACCCGCTCGGCAGCCGCGTCGATCGCAGTCGTCTCGTCACCGCCCTCGCCGTCCCCCACGACCGGCTCGCGCTCGGCGCGGGTGGGCAGCTCCTCGAGCACGCGGCGAACGTCGGCGACCGCCCCGCGGCAGGTCTCGAGCCAGGTCACAGTCTCTTGGCCTCGACAGCGGCGGCTGCGATCATTCGCCGCGTGACCCCAACCACGGAACGGCCCTCACCCCGGGATGTCCTGCGAAGCGAACGGACGCGAATCCTCTCCCTGCTCCAGGACAACGGAGGGCGGGACGTGCGGCTCTTCGGATCTCTTGCGCGAGGCGACGACGACGCATTGAGTGATATCGACCTCCTGGTCGACCTTGCGACCTCGGAGTCGCTAGGCACTGAGCTTCTGATCGTCCTCGGGTTATCCGAGGAACTCTCGCAGCTAGTTGGCGCGCGAGTCGACGTCGTGACCGCTAGAACGCTCCGCGAGGAGGTGCGTGATGCCGCGCTCGCTGAGGCTGTTCCGTTGTGAGCCGCCGCGAAGCACAGCGTTTGCGGGACATACGCGAAGCGATCGCCACGATCGGGCGCCACGTTGCCAGCGGAGCCTTCGACCGCAAGACCACGGATGCAGTGCTTTACAACCTCGTGGTCATCGGAGAGGCAGCCGCCCAGATCTCCGAAGAGACACGGGCGCTCGCTCCTGAAATCGCATGGACGCAAATCGTCGGACTTCGGAACCTGATCGCCCACGAGTACTTTCGAGTCGAGCTCGAAATCATCCAGGAGATCGTCGAGAAACACCTGAGCCCGCTCGACCAGACGGCCGGGCGATTAGCAGAGGATTCATCCGAGTAAGTCAGTCGAGCAGCTGGAAGAGCAGCCCGGAAGGGAGCTTGGGATAGAAGTAGGTGCTCTTCTGCGGCATCGTCTCGCCGCGGCCGGCGACCGCCAGAACCTGCTCGACAGTCGGCGCTCGCAGCAGGAACGCAGCCTCCGCGTCGCCGCGATCCACCGCAGCCACCGCCTCCTCGGCCCGTGGTGTGTACGAGACGCCCTCGAGCTGGAACCGCTCGAGAAACGCCGCGTCGAGCTCGGCCGCGTTGCCCTGAACGAGATACGTGCGGCCGTTCCGGTAGAGCACCGCGACCGGCCATTCGCGCGCGTTGGCCTCGATCTCGGCGAGTGCCTCGTACGGCGTCACGTCCGTCTCGAGCGGCGCATCGACCCCGCCGAGCCGCTCGACGATCCGATGCGTCGGGAAGATCGTCAGGCCCTCCTGGGCGGTGGGCACGAGCACGACCATCATGTAGGCGCTCTCCTCCGAGCCGTCCTCCGCGTGGAAAGCCAGCGCAGTCTCGTAGCGGTGATGACCGTCCGCGATCGTGAACGACGCGTCCAGGAGCTCGGGCGGCGGCTCGCCTTCCCCGCGCCAGAGCCGATTGCGCACGCCCTCCAGCTCGACGGTCAGCTCCGGCTCGCCGCCGGGCGCCGCCAGCTCGCCGTCGTAGAGCAGGAAGATCGGCTCGACGTTCGCGCGAAGCGCGCGCAACAGCCGCAGCCTCCCCTCTTTCGGACGGGCATGCGTGCGCTCGTGGGGGAGCACGACACCCGCCGAGTACGGCTCGACCCGCAGCGCGACGACAAGCCCGTCTCGCGTCCGTTCGACTCCGTCCGGGCCGGTGTAGGTCTGCGACAACCACCAGCAGGCGGGCGACTCGTCGCGGACGAGGAGGGCTTCGCCCTGCCACTCGCGCCAGAGCCGAGCGGCGTCGGCCTCGTCGTCCGGCAGCGTCAGGTGGACGACGTTGTACGGGCTGCGGGTGAGGTACTCGGCCCGCTCGCGCTCGCCGAGAACGTCGTAGGGAGGTGCGACGAGCTGCTCGATCGGCCCCGCGCGCTCGCCGTAGCGGACGGCGCGAAACGGCTTCACGACGGCCACGGCCGGAGCCTAGCGTAAGCTCGCGGCGTGGCCGCAATCGCCGAATTGACCGAGGATCGAGTGGTCGAAGGGGTCTACGCGGTGTCGCGAAAACGGCGCCTGCGGACGCGCGGCGGGTCGGACTATCTCGCCCTCGAGCTCGTCGATCCGAGCGGCCGGATCGAGGGCCGCGTCTGGAACGACGTCGATCTCCTTGACGGCCGCTTCGCGGAGGGCGACGCGGTCCGCGTGCTCGGCCGGGTCGAGCGCTACGGCGGCCGCCTACAGCTCGAGGTGCGCGCGATCGAGGCCGCCGAAGGCGAGGATCCGGTCGCGCTGGCGCCGGCGATGCGCCGCGACGCCGACGAGCTCGAGGGCTTTCTCGACTTCCTGATCGCCGAGCTGTCCCACCAGGGTCTCCGCGACGTCGTCACCTCGGTGCTGGCCGACCGCCGCCAGCTCCTGCGCTCGCTGCCGGCCGCGCCCGACGGGCACCACGACTATGCAGGCGGCCTGCTCGAGCACACCGTCGGCGTCGCCACGATCTGCCGCGAGCTGTGCCAGCTGCATCCACGCCTGCGTGCCGACTTGCTGCTCGCCGCCGCGTTGCTCCACGACGTCGGCCGGACGATCGAGCTCGCGCGCGGGCCGGCCTTCCAGCCGACGCCCGAGGGGCGCCTGCTCGGACACGTTCATCTCGGCTTGCGCCTGATCGAGGAGCGGGCCGGCGCACTCGACCCCGAGGCACGGGCCGAGCTCCTGCACGCCGTGGCCTGCCATCACGACTCGCGGGCGGCCCGAACGGCCGAGGCGTCCGTCCTCTATCACGCGAACCAGCTCGACGCTGTGGCCGCCACCCGCCCGGTCGGCGAGCGCTAGCAGCGGCCGTGGGCGTCGGCCTCGCGCTGATCGCGAGCGCCGCCTGGGGCGTCTCGGACTTCGTCGGGGGCCTGAAGGCGAAGTCAGTTCCGATCGTCGCTCTGCTCGCGGTGACGCAGCCGCTCGGGCTCGTCCTGCTTGCTGGGGTGGCGCTCGTCGGTGGTCGCCATTCGCTCGGCGGGCTCGGCACGCTCTACGCCGCGCTCGCCGGGGCCGCGGGGATCGTCGGCGTCGGCTGCCTCTACCGCGGGCTCGCGGTCGGGACGATGGGCATCGTGGCTCCGATCACGGCAACCGCCCCACTCGTGCCGGTGATAGTCGGCATCGGGCGCGGCGAGCGACCGAGCCCGATCCAGGGCGCCGGCATCGCCCTTGCACTGGGCGGGATCGTCCTCGCTTCCCGTGAGCCGGTCGCAGGTCGCACCTCGCGGATCGCAGCGGGCGCGCTGCTTGGCGCCGCCGCCGCGGTCCTGTTCGGCTGCTCCCTGCTCGGCCTCCAGGCGGCGAGCGCCCACGACCCCTACTGGGGGCCGTTCGCGCTGCGCGTCTCGTCGACCGTCCTCGTACTGCTCGCGCTCGCCTTCACCCGGCCGCCACTTGCTTCTGTGCGCCCCGCCATGCCGGCGCTCGTCCTGGTGGCCGGGCTCGACGTCACCGCGACCACGCTCTTCTCGGTCGCGACAACCAAAGGCCTGATCAGCCTGATCGCCGTGCTCGCGTCGCTGTACCCGATCGGGATCGTCCTGCTCGCGCGGATCGTGCTCGGTGAGCGGCTGCGACCCATCCAGCAGGTCGGAGCGTTCGCCGCGCTCGCCGGCGCGGCGATGATCTCCGCAGGATGAGCTGGCCTGGACTCGCCACGCGCCTCGAAGGGCGGCTCGTCGTCCTCGAGCCGCTCGCTCCACAGCACGAGGAAGGCCTGTTCGCCGCCGCTCGCGACTCGGACTGGGACTACATGTTCCTCCACGCCGAGGCGAGTGATGAGACGTTCCACAGCTGGCTCGAGGCCGCGCTCGCAGAGAGCTCCGCCGGCCGGGAAGCCGGATTCGCAACGCTCGACGCCTCGACGGGCGAGCCGATCGGGTCGACGCGCTTCCTGACCTTGCGCCCGGAGCACCGCGGGCTCGAGATCGGCTGGACGTGGCTCGCCCGCTCGCGCTGGGGCAGCGGCGCGAACGTCGAGGCGAAGCTGCTGATGCTCGAGCACGCCTTCGATCGCCACAGTTGCATGAGGGTCGAGTTCAAGACCGATGCGAAGAACGAGCGCTCGCGTCGCGCGCTCGAAGCGTTGCCGGCGGAGTTCGAGGGTATCTTCCGCAAGCACATGCTCGTCGGCGACGACCGCGACCGCCTGCGCGACTCCGCGTACTACTCGATCCTCGACGACGAGTGGCCCGCGGTGCGGGCGAACCTCGAGCGCCGCCTACGCCGCTAGCTCGAGCTCGCGGCGCAGCACGGAGGCAACCGCGGTCAGTGCGACGCGGGTCTCGTCGAGCCTCGGCTCCTGCGTCGTCAGGCGCTGTAGCGCAAGGCCGGGCATGAGGAAAACGCGCGCCCAACCGCGAGCCGACTGGACGAAGCGCCAGAGCTCCATCGTGAACGCGAGTGAAAGGACGCTGACCGCGACCGGGGTGTAGAAGGCCGGCGGCACGGGCCAGAAGCGGTTCGCCAGGTAGGCGACCGGAAACACGAGCACAGCGAAGTTCGTCCCGCAGCGGGGCGCGAAACGGGTCGGCTTTGCCTCGCCCCCCCAGGTCGCAACGAGCCGGTGCTCCTCGGCGGCCATGATCGAGCGGTGCTCGGCGCCATGGAGAAAGAGCGTCCGCCCGCGGAAGAGCACGGCGATCAGGCTCAGCGTCAAGACGACGCCGGTGACCAGTGACGCAGTGTGGGGGAGCACGACAAGCCCGAAAGGCAGAACGAGACCCGCCGCAAGGAGCCAGCGCTCCCGCGGCCTGGCGACTCCGGTGCGGCGGAAGAGCGGCGACATCGACGCGCAGAGCTTCACGAGGCCGCGAAGCAGCGGGATCCGGCCGAGACGGGTGTCAGCCCCGGGCATGCGACCCTCCCGCAACTCGCCGTTTCGGCCCGCGAAGGCCCAGAACCGCTCGCTGACGATTACGACGCCGTCAGGACGGGCCATGCCGCCGAGGCGGGGCAACGAGGGCCGGGCATCGGCGAGCGCGAGCACGCGGAGCGGATCCATCCCACCAGAATCGCCAAAGCAGAGCCGCCCGGCAAGTGCCGGGCGGCCTATTTCCTCGCTTGCCTGGGCCTAGCCGGTTGCTAGCGGCGGACGCCGAAGAAGCCGAGCACGGCCAAGACAAGAACGACGATCAGGATGATCCAGAGAATGCTCATGTGCCCCCAAGTTCGCTGTCGGGTCATAACGGCCGGATGCGGCCAGGAGATACGCCCGCGTTTCAGAGGTTGAAGCGGATGTTCAGCACGTCGCCGTCCTCGACCACGTAGGTCTTGCCTTCCAGCCGCTGGAGGCCGCGGCGCGAGGCCTCGGCGTGCGAGCCGGCCTCGACGAGGTCATTCCAGCGGATCACCTCGCAGCGGATGAAGCCGCGCGCGATGTCGGAGTGGATCGTCTCGGCGGCATCAAGCGCCGTCTCACCACGACGCAACGTCCAGGCTCGGGTCTCCTTGTCACCTGCCGTGAAGAACGCGACGAGGTCGAGCGCATCCTTCAGCTGACGCACGACCTCGTCGAGGGCGGACGGCCCTTCGCGGAAGGCCGCCGCCTCTTCGGGCTCGAGCTCGGCCAGCTCGGCCTCGAGCTGGAGGTCGACGCCCTCGAGGGAGAGGAACGCCTTGGTCGTCAGCGGCTCGAGCCCCGCCGGCAGCTCGGCCGGAAACTCCGCCAGCGTCCTGCCCGACTCGACGTGCGCGAGCAGCGCCTCGAGTTGGGTCACCTCGTCGCGAAGCTTCGTGTCGCCCGACTTCGCTTGTTTGCGCACGCGGTCGAGCCGGTTCTCGACATGGTCGCGGTCGGCGACGAGCAGCTCCATCCGCAGCTCCTCGAGGTCGCCGACGGCGAGCAGCGCATCCACCTGGCGGAGGTTGCCGAGCAGCGCGGGGCCGGTTCCCGGGACGTCGACGACGCGGATCGTCGCGGGCGTCACCTTCTTGGCCTTCACGACCTTCGCCAGCTGCCCGAGGCGCTCGTCCGGGATCGCCGCCATGCCGACGTTCTCCTTGCGGCTGTGCGTCTCGGCGCCGGCATGCGTGAGCGCGTTGAAGAGCAGCGTCTGGTTGCCGCCGGCGAGACCGACGATGCCGACCGCGAGTGCCACTACTTCGCCGGCGCGAGCTGGCGCTGCAGCGAGGCGAGCGCGCGGTGCTGGAGCGACTTGATCGCGCCTTCCGTCTTGCCGAGGATCGTCGCCGCCTCGCCATTGGAGAAGCTGAAGACGAACTTCAGCGTCAACACCTGCTTCTGGTCGGGCGAGAGGTGGTCGATCAGCTGCAGCATGCTGGCGCGGCCGATCGCCTGCAGCGCCTCGTCCTCGGCCGAGGAATGCTCGGATCCCTCGGGCTCGGGCACCTCCTCCTCGGGCTGCCAGCGCCGCGAGGCGCGGAAGTGGTCCATCGCCGCGTTGTGCGCGATCCGGAAGAGCCATGCCGAGAACGGAACCGCGCGCCAGCGGAAGCGCTCGATCGCCTCGAGCATCTTCAGGAACGTCTGGTTCGTCAGGTCTTCGGCGTCGTGGCGGTTGCCGACGCTCATGTGCAGGTAGCTGTAGATCCGGTCGAAATGGATCAGATACAGCTCCTCGAGCGCCTCACGGTCACCGCGCTGCGCCTGCCCGACGAGCTCGCGGACCCGCTCCTGCTCGCTCGCGGAACTAGGTTTCGCCGAAGCCGATCCGGCTTTCACGCGCGAACCGCTTGACGTAGGTCACCTTGGGAAGGGCGATCGTGTACGGCCCTTCCTGCGTCTCGAGCGTGAACGAGCGACCGTCGGCGGAAGCCAGGGCGCGCTCCAACTGCTCGGCGGCCTCCCGATCGACCTGCGCGAGCATGATCTGGCCGCCGTCGAAGCCGATCTCGATGCGAACCCGCTCGTCAGCCACGGGCGACGAGCTCCGAGAGGACGCCGCCGGCGGCGTCCGGGTGGAGGAACGCGACCTGCATACCGAAGAGCCCGCGGCGAGGGCGCTCGTCGATCAGCGCGGCGCCGTCCGCCGAGAGTCGGTCGAGCTCGGCGCCGATGTCCTCGACCTCGTAGGCGACGTGGTGCATGCCCGGGCCCCGCTTGGCGAGGAACTTTCCGACCGGCGTCTCCTCGCCGAGCGATGCGAGCAACTCGATGCGTCCGCTGCCGACACGCATCGAGGCCGCCTCGACACCTTGGTCGGCGACGGTGTCGCGATGCTCGACCTCGGCACCGAAGAGCCGTTCGTAGTTTGCGACCGCCTCGTCGAGGTCGGAGACCGCGATCCCGAGGTGGTGGATGCCCTTCGCGCTCATCTGGCTCCGGATGCTACCCGGGGCGGGCGGGGGCTAGTCGGAGGCAGAGACCGCGCGAACGGTGCCGATCGTCTCGCTCGCGCTCGACTCCGGCTCGACGCCCGAGAACACCTCGAGCAGCTCGGCCCGCGTCAGCGTCTCCTTTTCGAGGAGCGCGTTGGCCACGCGGTCGAGCGTCCGACGGTGCTTCTGCAGCAGCCGGAGCGCCTCGTCGAAAGCCTGGTCGGTCAGTCGAGCCTGCTCGGTGTCGCGCACGCGCTTTGTCTCCTCGGAGAGCGCGTAGTTGTCGGCTCGCATCGTCCTGGAGGTGACGGAGTCGCCCATGCCCCACTCGAAGACCATCGAGCGGGCGATCGACGTGACCTTCTCGAGGTCGTTCGCAGCACCGTTCGTGACGCGGCCGAAGACGATCTCCTCGGCGGCGCGACCGGCGAGCGCGATCGTCATCCAGTCGACGAGCTCTTCCTTCGTGTGCAGGTATCGATCCTCGGCAGGCAGGTTCAGCGTGTAGCCGAGCGCCTGGCCGCGGGCGATGATCGTCGCCTTCTGGACCGGGAACGCCTCGCCCATCAGGTGCGCCATCAGCGCATGGCCGCCCTCGTGGTAGGCGAGGATGCGCTTCTCCTTTTCGCTGACGACGCGGCGCTGCTGGAGGCCGGCGACGACGCGCTCGATCGCCCACTCGAAGTCGATCTGGTCGATCGCCTGCTTGCTCGAGCGGCCGGCGTGGATCGCGGCTTCGTTGCAGATGTTGGCCAGGTCGGCGCCGGTGAGACCGGCGGTCTGCCGTGCCAGGGCGGTCAGGTCGAGGTCGTCGCCGAGCGGCTTCCCAGTCATGTGGACGCGGAGGATCTCCTCGCGGCCGGAGAGATCGGGAGTCGTGACGAGGATCTGGCGGTCGAAGCGACCCGGGCGGAGCAGCGCGGGGTCGAGGTCCTGGAGGCGGTTCGTCGCGCCCATGATCACGACCTGCGCTTCGGTCTGGAAGCCGTCGAGCTCGACGAGGAGCTGGTTCAAGGTCTGGTCCTGCTCGCGGTTGAAGCCGTGGCCGCTGCGAGCCGCGCCGACGGCATCGAGCTCGTCGATGAAGACGATCGCGGGGGCATTCTTGCGAGCTGTTTCGAAGAGCTTGCGGATGCGGGAGGCGCCGAGGCCGGCGAACATCTCGACGAAGGCGGAGGCGCTCTGCGAGTAGAACGCGGCGCCGGACTCGTGGGCGACGGCCTTCGCGAGCAGCGTCTTGCCGGTGCCTGGCGGGCCGTAGAGCATGATCCCCTTCGGGACGCGCGCGCCGAGCGCCTCGAAGCGCTTCGGCTCGCGGAGGAAGTCGACGACCTCCTGCAGCTCGGCCTTGGCCTCCTCGAGGCCGGCGACCTGCTTCCACGTGACGGAGGTCTTCCCGGTCGGCGAGACAAGCTTCGGCTTGACGCGCGGCATCAGCTGCATCGTCCGCCAGAGGAGGACGATGATCCCGCCGAAGAAGACGAGCGGCAGCCAGGTCAAGGCACCCGACCCGATGTCGTGCATCACACTTGCGAGGAGGAGCGGCACCTCCCGTCCATCGGCAGCGGCGGGCACTTCCTTAACGCCGTAGGTGAGCTGAGACCGAGGGACAGGCCTCTCGAGGGGCCTGTCCCTCACACCCCCGTCTAGGTAACTAACTCCAACCTGTGGTTCTCGCGGTAGCGCCGCCCGACCTTCGCCGACGGCCGCCCGTCGGTCATGACGATGTCCGCCGTGAAGTCGTTCGAGCCGCGGATGAGCGATGACCCGACCCCGTAGGCATCGACCGGCACGGCGTTGCGCTCGAACTCGCGGATCTTCTCGAGCGTGAAGCCTCCGGAGACGACGATCCTGATCTGCTCGAAGCCCTCGGCGTCGAGCGCATCCCGCACGCTCCGTACAAGCCGTTCGTTGACTCCGGTCGGCTGGAAGTCGCCGAGCTCGTCCCAGAGCGACCGGTCGACGAGCGACTCGGACGTATCGAGCCGGACACCCCAGAGCCGCGACCCGAGCGCCCGCGCGACCTCGAGGGCGCTCCGCACCGAGTCGTTCTCGAAGTCGACGAGCACGGTCACGTTCAGGTCGGGCGGCGCCCAGTCGGCGAACTTCCGCGCGGCGAGAACCGTGTCGCCTCCGTACGCGCCGATCAACGCATGCGGAACGGTGCCGACACCCTTGCCGCCCCACCAGGACGCCTGCTCGTCGGTGGTGACGCCGACCTCGGTGCCGACGATCCGGCCCGCAACGTGCGCCGCGTAGCCGTCCCCGGTCTGCACCCGGTGATGGTCATGACGAGCGGGCATGAAGATCACCGGCTTGCCGTTCGCGGCCTCGAGCACGCGAACCACGTTCGTTGTCACGAGCGTCCGTCGTGCCAGCACGCCGAGATACACCGTCTCGAGATGGGCGAAGAGGGTGTAGTCGCCCTCGATCGTCATCACCGTCTCCCAGGGCTCGATCGCGTCGCCGTCGTGAAGCGCCCTGACGCTGAGCCCCGCCCAGTCGTGCGAGCAGAGCTCGAGGATCGCGATCGCCTCGTCCATCCCGCCGAGATATGCCTCCCGCTTCTGGAAGACCTGCATCACGACTTGCGGGCGCCGCCCGTCCTCGAGCAACGTCGAGCGGGCGTGGTTGAAGTAGGCGTCGCTGTAGTAGCCCTCCCGCATCTTCTCGACGGGAAGATCGAAGACCTCGGGCGGGAGGCGGTCAGTCGCCGTGCGCGTGCTCGGCGTCATGCTCGAGCTCGAGACACGCGGCGAGCGCGGCCTCGGCAACCTCGATCTGCTCCGGCGTCGGCTCGGCAGTCGCGAGACGGTGCTGGAGCTCGTGGCCGGGGAAGGCAAGGGCCTTGGAAAGCCGGCGCTCGGGGTTGCGAACCATCCAGCCGAAGATCTCGGTCGAGGCAGCCAGGGCTCCGAGCGAGCCGACCGCGCGCGCTGCGCCGCGGAGATGCTCGGGGGCTCGGGCAGCGAGCGTTCCCGCGAGCGCGGAGGTGGCGATCAGCGGCCCGACGAGATGGGAGCCGCAGCGCTCGTGCTCCTTCTCGCGCAGCTCTCCGTGTTCGTAGGTGCCGATCGAGATGTGCTCCGCGCCGTGGTAAGCGGCGAGATCGCCGCCGCGGAGGGCGAGCGTCGCAGGAGCGAGCGAAAGCAGGCCGGCGACGAGCTCCTGCGCGGCCGGGGAGATCCGCTTGGAGTCTCGGACGACCTTTACGGCGCAGGCACTCGCCAGCATCGAGGCCAGGATCTGCGGGCGCTCGAACGGCAGCCGCGCCTCGGGAAGCCGGCGGCGGACGGTCGGCAGCAGGGCCATGGCCTCAAGGAGCCTGGCCGGGCCGCGGAGCAGCGGCTGCGAGATCTTGGCCGCCTGGAAGCGCTTCTTGTGGGCGGCCACCTTCAGCTCGCCGGTCGGAAGGCGCACCGCGCACGCCCAGGCGGTCGGGCCGTGGACGAGCACGCCGTTCGGCAGTGCCATCCCGCCGAGGCGGATCTTGTCGTCGGCCACGGTTAGGAGCCTACCCGCTGAAAGACGGCACACAATCGACACACATGCATGCGGCTTTGCTCGATAGGGTGAGCCCAGGGCGGGGGCTCGGGGGCCCCCAGTAACAGTTAGCCCGGTGTGCCGATCGCCCGCGCGACGTGGCGCAGGAAGCGAACGCCCAGCTCGAGGTCGTCGATCGGAATTCGCTCGTCCGCCGAATGGATGAGCCGAGCCGCGAGCTCTGCTGTCATCGTGCGCAGCGGAAAGAAGCCATACGCGACGGTGCCGAACGCCTCGCGCAGCCAGTGGCTGTCCGTGAACCCGGCGACGCAGATCGGGGCCGCCCGCGCGCCCGGCTCGATCTCGTCGACAAACGACTGCACTGCCGCCCAGAGCGGCGTCGCGAGCTCCGATCGCGTCCCGCCCTGCTCGAGCAGCCACTCGAGCTCGTAGTCGCCCTCCCCCAGCCAGTCGCGGATCACTCGCTCGGCATCCACGCGCTCCTGCCCGGGCAGAAGGCGGCAGTCGACGGTCACCTCGCACACGCCGGGGATCACGTTCCGCTTGTGCGAGGCCTCGACCATCGTCGGCGACAACGTCATCGTCAGCAGCGGCTCGAGCAGCTCGACCGCCGTCGGCCCGATCTGGCGCGCCGCCTCGAGGGCAGCCGCTGCGGTGGGCACCTCGTCGGAGACGGCCCGCAGGAAACCTTCCGTCTCCGGGTTCAGGCGAGGCTCGTCGCGAAAGTCGCCGAGCCGCTCGATCAGGCGCGAGGCCTTCACGAGGGCGTTGTCGGCGATCCCGGGCATCGACGCGTGCCCGCTGCGTCCTTGCACGCGCAGCAGGAACGGGGAGCTCTTCTTCTCGGCTGACGCGCAGAGGTAGAGCACCCGTCCGCCGACCTCGATGCGCTCACCCGCGCCCTCGTTGATCGCGTAGTCGCAGCGCACCGCCTCCGGATGCTCACGGCACAGCCACGAGAGCCCGTAGTCCGGCGCCTCGCCCATCTCTTCGTCGGCCGTCGCCGCGAAGATCAGATCACCCGCCGGCTCGAAGCCTTCACGCGCGAGCGAAGCGATCGCCACCGCGCTCGCCGCGACCTGATCCTTCATGTCCAAAGCGCCGCGACCCCAGACCTGCTCGTCTCGCACCTCGCCCGACCACGGATCGACAGTCCACTCGGCCGGATCGGCGAGCACGGTGTCCGTGTGGGAGAGGAGCAGCAGCCGCGGGCCCTCGTCCCGACCCGGAATCCGCGCAACGAGATTCGCCCGGTGCGGCTCGCGGGCGTAGAGCTCGCAGGCGACGCCGTTCTCCTCGAGGTACGCGCGCAGAAGCTCGGCCGCCTGCGTCTCGTTGCCCGGTGGATTGACGGTGTCGAGGCGGATCAGCTCCTGCAGGAGCCGCGTGACCTCGTCGCGCATCAGCGGCGTGTGCCGAGCACGAGCAGGTAGTCAGCCGGCAGCCGGACGCCCTCCGGCGTCCGGTGGGCTTCGAACAGCTCCACGAAATGCCGTCGGAACTCGGCCAGGCGCTCGGGCTCGAGCCCCGTGTTCGCGGCCTTGAACGGCCCGACCGTGCGAGACATCCTCTCCCAGGCCTCGTCGCCCGACTCGGCTTCGAACTCCATCAAGCCCTTCTCGAACGTCAACTCGAACGAGTCGCCGAGTAGCTGGCCGACGTAGTCCTCACTGCCCCAGTCGTCCGGGTTCCCAACGCCTTCCGGTGGCGGAGGCGCGTACTTTCGGGTTAGGTCGAAGAACGCCGTGCCGGGCCGCCAGGCAGTGAAGCCGAGCCGGCCGCCGGACGGCAGGACACGCGCAAGCTCGCTCGCTGCCGCCGCATGGGTCGGGGCGAAGATGACACCCATCGAGGACGAGACCTTGTCGAAGCTAGCGTCCTCGTAGGGCAGGGCTTCCGCGTCACCGACGTCGAAGCGGATCGCGAGCCCCTCCTCGGACGCGCGCCGCCGGGCGGTCTCGACGAGCGTCGGCGCGATGTCCAGCCCCGTGACATCCGCGCCGGCACGGGCGGCTCGCAGCGCCACAGCGCCGGTGCCGCAGCCGACGTCGAGCCAGCGATCCCCGGCCTGCGGGTCGAGCGCGGCGGCGAGCCGGTCGTGGACAGGGGCGAGCATGTGCTCGGCCTCCTCCCACGGCGCAGAGCTCCAGATCGCGGCCGTCCTGGCCTTCAGCTCTTCGAATCCCATGTGGCCTCCTCGTTGGCAAGGTCGGTGAGCTGGTTGCGCAGCTCCCAGAGCTCCGGAAACATGTCGCGGTCGATCATCCCGGCGAGCAGCTCGACGGGCGTCCCCTGCGTGCCGACTGCGCCGGCTCCGATGATCCGCTGCACCACCTTCACGTGGCGCATCCGCCAGACGGTCATGCGCTCGTCGAGCTCGATCACCTGCTCGGCGACCTGGTACAGGTCCTCGAACTCGCGCCCGCGCCGGTAGAGGTCGACGAGCGAGAGCCCCGCTTCGCGGCGAAGCCGGCTGAGCTGCTGGCCGAGCTCGGGCGCCACGCGCCGCAGCTCTCGGAAGCCGGGCGAGTCGAAGCCGCTGCCGTGCCCCAGCAGCGGGCGCACCTCCGAGGTGTACTCCCAGGGCGCCAGATGCTCGAGCATCTCGAGCTGTTCGTTGATCAGCTTCAGGCAGAGATTCGACCGGCGGAGCAGCCGCGTGGCGGCTCCGAGCTCGCCGAGCTCCAGGTGCTCAACGGCGGCCTCGACCTCGCTCCAGCAGAGCTTCAGCCAGAGCTCGGACGACTGGTGGACGGTCTGGAAGAGCAGCTCGTCGTGATGCCCGCGCTCGTCCTCGGTCTTCTGGAGAGCGAGCAGCTCGTCGGTGCGGAGGTAGCGCTCGTAGTCGCTCGCTCCCGGCCCGGGGAGGACCGGCGCGAGCTCGTCCTCGAGCCCGGTTTGCTCCTTCCGGGACACCCGCGGGAGCATACTGTCGGCGCGATGGACCTGTTCTCGGACGCGGCGGCAGAGCGGCTGCCCGAGAACGCCCCGCTCGCGCTGCGCGCCCGGCCGCGGACCCTCGACGAGTTTGTCGGCCAGCAGCACGTACTCGGTGCGGGCTCGGCACTCCGGCTCGCGATCGAGGAGGACCGCGTCCGCTCCCTGATCCTCTACGGACCGCCGGGGGTCGGCAAGACGACGCTCGCCCGGATCGTCGCCGTGACGACAGGCGCGGCCTTCGAGGAGCTGTCCGCGGTCTCGGCGACCGTCGCCGACGTGCGCGCAACGCTGGCCAAGGCGCGAGAACGGCTCGGCGCGAGCGGGCGCCGCACGATCCTCGTCCGCGCCGCGCTCCACCGCTTCACCCCGGCGCCGCAGGACGCGCTCCTGCCGGCGGTCGAGGAGGGGCTGCTCACGCTGATCGGAGCGACCACCGAGAACCCCTATTACGAGGTCAACTCCGCTCTGCTCAGCCGCGCGCAGGTGTACGAGCTCGAGCCGCTCTCGGAGAGCGACCTCGAGGCGGTCGTCCGACGCGGCGCCGCGCTCCTCGCCGCCGAGGTGCCCGACGAGCTCGTCACCGCGTCCGCGCACAGGGCGGGCGGCGACGCGCGGAACGCACTGAACATCGTCGAGCTCGCCTGGCAGACGGCGCAGGCCGAGGGCGTCGCACTGGAGGAGCGTCACCTCGACGACGCCTCGCGCAAGCGGCCGCTCGTCTACGACAAGGGCGGCGACCAGCACTACGACTTCACCTCGGCCTTCGTCAAGTCGATGCGCGGCTCCGACCCGGACGCCGCGGTCTACTACCTCGCCGCGATGCTCGAAGCAGGCGAGGACGCGCGCTTCATCGCTCGCCGGATGATCGTGCTCGCCTCCGAGGACATCGGCAACGCCGACCCGCGCGCCCTGCTCGTCGCGGTCGCCGCCGCACACGCCGTGGAGCATGTCGGCCTACCGGAGGCTCGGCTCAACCTCTCGCAGGCCGCGATCTACCTGGCGAGCGCGCCGAAGTCGAACGCGTCCTACGTGGCGATCAAGGAGGCCACGAAGGACGTGCAAGAGCTCGGCAACGTCCGGCCGCCGAAGGCGCTGCGCGACGCCAGCTACTACGGCCGCCAGCTCGGGCACGGGGAGGGCTACGTCTACCCGCACGACGATCCTGCCGGCTTCGAGACCGATTACCTGCCCGAGGAGTTGAGGGGCCGCCGTTACTATCGACCGAAGGGGTCAGGCGAAGAGAAGGAGGAGGACGGGCATGGCGGTTGAGCACTCCGCGAGCGTGACATGGCAGGGAGATCTGATGAGCGGCTCGGGGACGTTCGCCCTCGGGAGCGCACCTTCGAACGAGACCGCCCTGACCTGGCGCGCGCGCGCCGAGGACGCGAGCGCCGGCACGAGCCCGGAGGAGCTGATCGCCGCCGCGCTCGCCAGCTGCTTCTCGATGGCGCTCTCGCACGGCCTGGCGCAAGCGGGCACACCGCCGACCAAGCTCGAGACGCAGGCGACCGCAGGGTTCCAGCCCGGCCAGGGCATCACCGGCATCGCGCTAAGGGTGCGCGGCACGGTCGAAGGAGCTGAAGAGAGCGCGTTTCGCGAGGCCGCCGAGACCGCGAGGCAGAACTGCCCGGTCTCGAAGGCCCTCAACGTCGAGATCACACTCGACGCCGCCCTGGCCTAGCTTGCGGCTGCACGTCCACGAGTGGGGCGATCCCGCCGCCCCGACGCTCGTCTGCCTGCACGGTGTGACGAGTCACGGCGGCCGCTTCGTCGACCTGGCGAGCCGGCTCTCCGACCGCTACCACGTCGTCGCGCCCGACCTGCGCGGCCATGGGCACTCGGAGTACGAGCCGCCGTGGTCGATCGACACGCACCTCGAGGATCTCCGCGAGACGATCGGCGCCGAGCGCGCGGTCTGGTTGGGCCACAGCTTCGGCGGGCGCCTCGTCGCCGAGCTCGCCGCTCGCGAGCCCGAGCGCGTGGAGCGCGCGATCCTGCTCGACCCGGCGCTGCAGGTTCTGCCGCATGTCGCGCACGACATGGCGGAGGCCGAGCGAAAGGACGCCGCTTACGAATCCGTCGAGCAAGCCGTCGAGGTGCGCTACGAGCTCGGCCGCGTCCTGCTCGCTCCGCGTGAGCTGGTGGTCGCCTCGGACGCGGGCCACATGGAGCAGGGATCGGACGGCCGCTTCCGGTATCGCTATTCCAAGAGTGCCGTCGTCGCAGCCTGGAGCGAGATGGCGTCGCCGGCCCCGCGTCCCGCGCGGGTTCCGACCCTGATCGTGCTCGGCGAGCAGTCGTGGCTCTTCCTCGACGAGCATGTTGGGACCTATCGCGGCGAGCTCGGCGAGCTGGTCGAGATCGTCACCGTCCCAGGCGGCCACACGGTCTACTGGGACGCGCTCGACGACACGCTCGCTGCGATCGAGCGCTTTCTCGACTAGAGAATCCGCGCGCCGAGCGCGCTGGCGACGAGCTCCACCGCGAGCAGGGCCGTGCCGTTCTCGCGGTCGAGAATCGGGTTGACCTCGACGACCTCCAGCGAACCGGCCAGACCCGAGTCCGCGACCATCTCCATCGCGAGGTGCGCTTCCCGGTAGGAGAGGCCGCCGCGAACCGGCGTGCCCACCCCCGGCGCCACGTCTGGGTCGAGCACGTCCAGGTCGAGGCTGACGTGGACGAAACCGGGCCCGGCGACGTGGTCGAGCGCCTCACTGATCGCGTGCTCGACGCCGAGCTTGTCGAGGTCGCTCATCGTGAAGATCTTCGCGCCGAGCTCCTTGAGGAGCGAGCGCTCGCCGTCGTCGAGCGAGCGGACTCCGACGAGAGCGACCCGCTCGACCGAGGGCAGCGGCCAGGCGTCGCTCTTGAAGCCGGGGCCGCAGAGGCCGAGAGCCGCCGCGAGAGCCATCCCGTGAACGTTGCCACTGGGACTCGTGTCGGGCCTGTTGAGGTCGCCGTGCGCGTCGACCCACAGCACGCCTCCCGGCCCCGAGATCCGGGCCAGGCCGCCGAGGGTTCCGATCGCGACCGAGTGGTCGCCGCCGAGGACGAGCGGAAGGTAGCCCTCCTCCTTCGCCCTGACGACCCACTCGGAGACGCGCTCGCAGGTCTTGACGATCGCCGGCAGGTAGCGCGCCTCCGGGTCGCCCTCGGGCGTCGCCTCGGCGACCGCGGTCTGCACGTTCCCGAAGTCCACGTAGTCACGGCCCAGCTCCGCGATCCGCTCGGCGAGCCCTGCGTAGCGGATCGCCGAAGGACCCATGTCGACGCCTCGCCGTCCGGCGCCGAGGTCGAGGCTGGCGCCAATTACGGCAACGGGTTGTGCTGTTTCCTGCGGTTCCATGCGGGCAAGCTAGCCGTCAATGGCCGGATTCCCCATACGTGTAGTGATCGCGGACGACGACGCGGGCTACCTCGAGTCGCTCCGCGCGCTGATCGAGCAGCAGCCCGAGTTGACCGTCGTCGGGACCGCCAGGGACGGTCAGGAGGCCATCGACCTCGTCAGGTCTCTCGGCCCCGAGGCCGCGGTTATCGACCTACACATGCCACGCACCGACGGGATCACCGCCGTGCGCGAGCTCCGTCGAGAGCATCCGGCGCTGTGCCTGATCGCGCTCACAGGAGATCCGGACCCGGACCTGAAGGACGCGGCTACCCGCGCCGGCGCCGACGGTGTCTTTCTCAAGGGCGAGCTGGTCGAGAACCTCGTGGAGCGACTCACCCACATTAGCCCCGCACAGGGGCTCGGCTAGACTGCGCCGGCTCGGCGAGGTAGCTCAGTCGGTAGAGCACACGGCTGAAAACCGTGGTGTCGCCGGTTCAATTCCGGCCCTCGCCACACGCATGGGTCAGGGCCGCAGGTGGATGCGAAGCTCCTGGCCCGGCCGCACGGAGAACATCTCGGCGGCGTTGCCGTGGTTGATCGCGATCGCGACGTTCCCGTAGGCGTCCTCGTAGAGGATGATGTCGCCCGGGTCGGCGTCGGTGAACGTCTGCGCCGTGACGGCGTAGTAACGCTCCAGCGCCAGCTCGAGCTCGACCCTCGTGCCCTGCTCGAGCCCGACTTGCTCGAGGTGCGCGCGCGTGAGGTTCAGCTGGACGTTGCCGAACTGGTCGGTGTAGAGAACGGTCGCACGGATGCGCCCCTTGCCGATCTCGGGCTCGGGCAGATCGATGCGGACAAGGCTCGCCGGATCGAGAGCGGGGCCGAGCTCGGCGATGTCGAGGCCGATCGCGAGGTGGGCTGCGGCCGGCGAGAAGACGTCGCGGCCGTGGAAGGTCTTCGACACGCGCTCGAGCCTGTAGGCAGGGTTCTCGAGCGAGTGGGCGGCAGCGATGCCACCGAGCCGCTCGGCCGCGGGGACGAGTAGACCGTTGTCGGGGCCCACGTACAGCCGGCCGTCGGCTCCCCGGAGCGCGACCTCGAGCCGGTCGCTACCCACGCCGGGGTCGACAACCGCGAGGTGCACGCCTTCCGGCATGTAGGGAAGCGTGTTCGCCAGGACGAGCGCGCCCTGCAGGACACGTTGCGGCTCGATCCCGTGCGTGATGTCGATGATCTGCACGTCGGGCGCGATCCTCTTCATCACGCCGTGACAGGTTCCGACGAAGTCGTCCTGCAGGCCGAAGTCGGTGAGGAAGGAGATGAAGCCCGGCACTAGGGGAGGGTAGCGATCGCGGTCAGCAGCCCTTCGAGATCATGCGTTGCGGCCTCCGCGATGACCTCGACCCCCGCGGCGCGGGCGGCGGCGCTCGTCTGTGGCCCGATCGTGACTGCCGGGATCGAGGTGCCGAGAGCGGCGAAGGCGCGCGCGGCAGATGCCGAGGCGAGTACGATCACGTCTCCCTCGGGAGGTGAGGTGGGGGTGAGCGGAACGGTGCGGTAGAGGGGTAGGAAGTCGGCTCCGAGCTCGTCGACAAGCACCCGGCGTGCATCCTCCGCTCCGGCGAAGAGCACCCGGCCCGCCAGCTCGGGTAGCTCGGCGAGCAGGCCCTCCTGAGTGGAGACGCTCGCGACGAGCGTCGGCTCGATCCCGAGACCGCGCAAGACCTCCGCGGTCCCGGGGCCGATCGCCGCGACCGGAGGGAGCGCTTGCGGGTCCGATCGCCGCGCGAGCTCCGACGCGCCCGTCCGGCTCGTGACGACCACCCAGTCGTAGCCGGACGTGTCGATCGGTTCGTCACCGAGCGGCTCGACGCGAATCAACGGGCACGGGACGACCTCGTGGCCCAGCGCGCGCAACCGCTCGGAGAGCGGCCCGGCCTGCTCGGTAGCGCGGGTGACGATCACGCGCACGCCGCGACCAGACTCTTTCCGTTACAGGGGGCCCCCGAGCCCCCGCCTCGGCTCAACGCTATCGAGGAAAAGCGCACGTGTCTGTGACGAAACCGTGACAACTCTCAGGTGGCGTGGGCGGCCGCGATCGCGGCCAGCTCCTCGCCGAGTGCGCGCGCGTCCTCCCCGCGACGCCGCTCGACCCAGGCGCCGTTCTCGTCTGCGATCAGCGCCTCCAACACCTGCCCGTCGTGATGAGCCGCGACGGGCGCCAGACACCCGCCACCGACCACACCCACGCACGCACGCTCCGCCTCGACCCGACGCCGCGTCTCGGCGTGATCGGCCGCTGCCGCAAGCTCCTCCTCGCCGACGCGCACCTGCAGTGCGAGAGCGCCTTGACCGGCCTCGGGCAACAGCTCGGCCGGCTCGAAGCGATGGCCGACCTCCGCGCTCAGCCCTAGCCGGTCGAGCCCGCAGGCGGCAAGCACGATCGCGTCCAACCCCCGCTCGTCCCGCTTGCGTAATCGGGTATCGATGTTCCCCCGCATCGGCTCGACGTTCAGCGTGGGCTCGAGCGCGAGTAGCTGCGCGCGGCGTCGCACCGAAGCCGTGCCGATCCGCATTCCCGGCCGCAACCGAGCGGCACCGCAGAGGGCGTCGCGCGGATCCTCGCGACGGACGTAGGCCCCGACCACGAGACCCTCGGTGTCCGACGAGGTCATGTCCTTCGCCGAGTGCACCGCAACGTCGATGCGGCCGGCGAGCAGCGCCTCCTCGATCTCCTTGACGAAAACCCCGCGCGACCCGATCTCGCCGAACGGCTTCGAACGATCCCTGTCGCCCGCGGTCGTGATCGGCACGAGCGCAATCTCGACACCGGGCCGGCGCAGCAGCTCTGCCGCAAGCTCCGCCTGCGTCAGCGCGAGCCGGCTGCCGCGCGTCCCGACCCGAACGAGCAATTCAGCGCTCGTCCTCGAGGCCGAAGAGATGGCGCACCGCGTCGGCGTAGACCGCACCGTCCGCCCCGGCCGCCGCCTCCTTCATCCGAACCGTCGGCAGGTGGAGGAGCTTGTTCACGATCTGAGCCGTGATCGACTCGACCGTGCGGCGGTCGTTCTCCGAGAGCCCACCGAGCCGTCCGCGCACCCGCTCCAGCTCGCTCGCACGAATCGCCTCCGCGCGGGCGCGTAAGGACGCGATCGCCGGGACGACGTCGAGCGACGCGTGCCAGGAGTGGAAGCGGTCGGCCTCCTCCGCCACGATCGCCTCCGCCCGGGTGGCCTCGCGCCTCCGACCGGCCAGGGTCTCCGCAACGATCGCCTCGAGATCGTCGATGTCGTAGAGGTAGCAGCCGTCCAGCTCGTGGATTGCGGGATCGAGGTCGCGCGGGACGGCGATGTCGATCAGGAACAGCGGCCGCCCTCGCCGGCCGATGAGCGCCTGCTCCACATCTGCCTTGCGGAGCACGAAGCCCGCTGTGCTCGTCGAGGAGACAACGACGTCCGCGTCTGCGAGCTCGGCGCGGACACGCTCGGCGGGCACGGTCCGGCTCTCGATCGTCTCGACCACCGCCCCCCGGGAAGTGAGGCTGCGCGCCGACAACGTTCCGATCTTGCCCCCGCCCAGAACGAGCACGCGGCGACCCGTGAGGTCGCCGAAGACCTGCTCGGCAAGCGCAGCCGCGGCGGACGAGACCGAGGCCGGGCTCTCGCCGATCGCGGTCTCGTTGCGGACCTTGCGCCCCGAGTGGAGCGCCTGCCGGAAGAGTCTGTCCAGCACCTGCCCCGGCGACCCGGCCTCGTAGGCCGCCCTCACCTGACCAAGGATCTCGCCTTCGCCCGGAACCATCGAGTCGAGACCGGCGGCGACCCGGAAGAGGTGGAGGGCGGCCGCCTCGTCGCTGAGGCGGTAGAGGACGCTGCCGAGCTCCTCGCCGGCGATCTCGCCGAGTGCCTCGACGGCCAGGCTCTCGTCGGCTCCCGCGAGATAGATCTCGGTCCGGTTGCAGGTCGAGAGGCAGACCGCCTCGCCCTCACCTGCGAGCTTTTGCGCCAGCGCACCCGAGGCGGAAACGTCGAGCGCGACACGCTCCCGCAGCTCGACGGGTGCGACGTGGTGCGAGATGCCGACGAGCGAAAGCGTCATGCGAAATGGGTGAGCGGGAGACCGAGCCGAGCGACGATCACGAGCGCGAACCCGGCCACGAGCAACCAGGCCGCGCGGCGGCCGCGCCAGCCCAACTCGTAGCGCAGCACGAGGAACGCGCCGTAGACCACCCAGGTCAGCAGGGTTACGGCCATCAGCGCGTCGACCCCGCCGCCGTGGCTGCCGAGGCGGACGAAGCCGGCGACGATGCCGGCCGTCAGGGCCGGCAGCGCGAAGGCGACCGTGCGACCCGCGAGGCTCTCGAGGCTCGCGAGCGAGGGCGCTCGTCCGAGTAGGCCCCCGGCCTGGCGCCGCTTGAGCCGCCGCTCCTGCCAGAGGTACAGCCCCGCCAGACCGGCGGCGAGCGTGAACCCGGCGAAGGCCGCGAGCACGAAGCCGACGTGGAGTATGAGGAACACGTTGGAGTAATGGCTACGCGTGCCCACCCCGGTTCCGCCTCCCGCCCAGGCCGTGAAGAGCAGGATGGCGGCGAGCGGCATGACGGCCAATCCGAGCAACCGGAAGCGCGTCCGGCAGCCCCAGATCAGGTACACGGCGACGACGAGCCAGACGAAGAGGTTCAGCGAGCCGGCCCAGGCGTCCCAGGGGAACCCGTCGGCGCGCGCAGCCTGCGCGACGAGCAGCGCGGTCTGCACGAGCCAACCGAGCCGGACTCCCCAGGTCGCGAGCCGCCCCGCCACTCCTGGCCGCGCCGCGTTTCCCGCGTAGGCGAGAGCCGCCTCGCCGTAGGCGAAGAGGGCCGGCCAGACGAGCACCTCAGCCAACGACGACCTGCTTCGGCTCGACCTTCTCCTCGCGCTGTCGCGCCAGCTCGACGAGCTCGCTGACATCGCGCCGCAGGCGCGTCAGCTTGGTCGCCATGATCAGCACGTAGGCGAGCACGAAGAGGAAGACAACGAGGTACGCCGCGGCGACGTACTTCTCGCCGTTCGTCATGTCAGCAGCTCCTTCAGGTCCTTGAGGTCTGCGTCCAGCCGCTTGCCGAGCAGCTCGACCCGGTACAGCGTGTAGGCGAGCGAGAGCATCGCCGCGCACGAGACGCAGAACGTGAGGAACATCGAGCCGGCCATCTGCGGCCCCCGCGACGTGAAGACGGTCGGGTGGATGAAGTCGTTGGCGAGGCGGATCGCGAAGAAGCTGACGGGGATCAGAACGACCCCGAAGAGCGCGTACACCGCCGACATGTTCGCGCGACCCGGACCCGGCTCGACCGAGAAGCGGAGCATGAAGTAGGCCGAGTAGAAGAGGAAGAGCACGAGGAAGAGCACGAGCTGGTTCGAGCTCCAGGCCCACCAGACTCCCCAGGAGATCTTGGCCCAGATCGAGCCGGTGATCAGCGTGAGCGCTCCGAAGATGACGCCCTGGTGGATGGCGACGTAGCTCTCGAGGTCCGCCCCGGGCGAGCGCCGCCAGAGATGGAGCAGGGCCTTCAACGCGCCGTAGCCGAAGCATGCGTACGCAGTGAGCGCGATCGGCACGTGGAAGTAGAAGATCTTCTGCGAGAAGCCCTGGTCGGCATCCGTCGGGACGTAGAAGAAGATCAACGAGATCGCCGCCGTCATCAGGGCGAACGTCAACGCCGCGAACGCGACGACAGTGTTATTCCGCAACCACGTATTCAAAGGAAGCCCAGCTAAGGATCGCAAAAAGGGCGTCGTAGAGCCCAAGGAAGCCCAGGTACCGGCCAGGACCGCCCGCGATGCTCGCGCCGACCCCGCCGACGACGATCGGGATCGCGAGCGGCAGGAAGAGCAGAGGGAGGAGCAGCTCGCGCGCGCGACTGACGGAGGCCATCGCGGCGAGCAAGATCCCGACTGCGCAGATACCGACATCGGCGAGGACGACACCCGCGATCGTCGCGCCGTCGATCCCGGAGAAGAAGATCGCGTACGCGGGGAGCGCGACGACCTCGGCGAGCGCGAGGAAGACGAGGGTTGCGACGCCTTTCGCAGCCCAGATGGCGCTGCGGTCGACGGGCGAGAGCAGCAGCCCGTCCATCAGCCGCTGTTCGCGCTCCGCGACGAACGCGCGCGAGAGGCCGAGCAGTGCGGTGAACACGATCGCGACCCAGAGCAGCCCCTTCGCGGCGAGCTGCGAGCTGTGCGCCGGCAGCACGAAGTGGAAGGTGACCAGTGCGGAGAGGACGAAGAGCAGCATCGCGGGGAGCGTGTCGCGGGCTCGCAGCTCGAGAAGGACGTCCTTGCGGGCGAGCGTGGCGACGTCGCGGAGGTAACGGCTCATGCGAACGCGAGGCGGCCGCTGGCAAGGTGCTCAAGCCGACCCGGATCGTGAGTGGCGACGAGGAAGGTCGCCTGCGGCCGAAGCTCGGCGAGCTCGCGGTCGAGCAGCTCGGCTCCCTGTTCGTCGAGTGCGTTGTACGGCTCGTCGAGGAGGAGCAGGTCGGGCTCGTGCAGGAGCGCCCGGCAAAGGGCGAGCCGCTGGAGCATGCCGCGCGAGAAGGAGCCGGCGCGGTCGGCCCGCGCGTCCCAGAGGCCGAAGCGCTCGAGCAGCATCCCGATCCGCTCGCGGCGCTCCGGGATTCGGTAGAGCCGTCCGTAAAGGTCCAGGTTCTCGAGCGCCGTCAGCTCGCGGTAGACGAGCGGCTCGTGGCCGAGGAACCCGACGGCGCGGCGCTCCGCGTCCACGGCGAGCTCACCGGTGGTGGGGGTGGCGAGGCCCGCGCAGAGACGCAGCAGAGTCGTCTTCCCCGAGCCGTTCGGGCCGGTCACCAGGAGGAAGCCCCCGTCGCGCAAGTCGAAGTCGACCCGCTCGAGGACGCGCTTCGCGCCGTAGCGCTTCGAAAGCCCCCGCGCCCGGATCATCGCCGGGACCTGTCCCTTCCGGCCTTGTCCTCGCTTCGGTGTGCCCGGCCTCCTCCCCGCTGCGAGCGTAACCGGCAAAAACGCGCGGATGTGTGACCGAAGCGAGCCAGATCCGTCACGAAAGCGCGTCCGAAAGCACGAAGGCGAAGAACAGAACGCTGATCGCCCCGTTCATCGTGAAGAACGCGGCGTTCAGCCGCCGCCGGTCACCGGGCCGGACGAGGGCGTGCTCGTACCCGAGCAGCACCGCCGCGATCGCCACCCCGATCCAGTAGAGCGGGCCGACTGCGAGACCGAGACCAGCCCCGACGAGGAAGCCGACCGTGGCCACGTGCAGCAGCCGCGCGCCGCGGAAAGCCCCGCGTGTACCAAACCGCGTCGCCACCGAATGCAACCCCTGCTCGCGGTCGACGTCGGCGTCGAACAGCGCGTAGTAGAAGTCGAACCCCGCAACCCACGTCGCGACGGCACCGCCGAGCAGCCACGCCTGCCAGGGCAGGTCGCCCCGGATCGCCACCCACGCTCCCACCGGCGCTAGCCCATCGACGGCGCCGAGCCACAGGTGACACAGCCACGTGTACCGCTTCAAGTACGGGTAGACGACAAAGCCGACCACCGGGATCGGCCAGAGCCAGCGCACGAGCGGATGGAGCTGGTAGACCGCGACGAGAAAGACCGCGAGCGAGCCTGCGCAGAACACGGCGACCTGCCACGGCCGCAGCAACCCGCGCGGCAGCTCCCGCCCGGCGGTCCGCGGATTCCGGGCGTCGATCCCGGCGTCGATCAGCCGGTTGAGCCCCATCGCCAGCGACCGTGCGCCCACCATCGCGACCGTGATCCAGACGAGATCGTGCGCGCTCGGCGCACCGCCGACGGCGAGGAACGCCCCGACGTACGCGAACGGCAGCGCGAAGAGCGTGTGCTCGATCTTCACGAGCGACGCGAAGCGACGCGGGTACTCGACCGCGCCGATCACGTCTGGCGATGCGCGGTCTGCTCGCCCGCGAGGAGCTCCAGCGCGTGCGCGAGCGCGGGACGCACGACGGCGAACCCGTCGCGGCAACCTCCCGGCGAGCCGGGCAGGTTGACGACCAGGGTCTGCCCCAGCACGCCCGCCGCCCCGCGTGAGAGCAGCGCGTGCGGCGTCTTGGCGATCGAGTCGGCCCGGATCGCCTCCGCGATCCCCGGAGCCACCCGGTCGAGCACCCCCGCGGTCGCCTCCGGCGTCACGTCCCGCGGTCCCAAACCTGTGCCGCCGGTCGTCAGGACGAGCCGAGTCTCCGCCGCGAGCTCGACGATCGCCTCCCCGATCGCCTCCCGCTCGTCGGGCACGACACGGCGCACGACCTCGTAGCCCTCCGCCGCCAGCAGCTCTGCGAGCAGCTCGCCACTCTTGTCCTCGCGCTCGCCCGCCGAGACTCCGTCGGAGATCGTCAGCACGGCCGCCCTCACACCGGCTCCTTCGTCTTCTCCAGCAGCCGAACCTCGGCGACGACCATCTCCTTGTCGATCGCCTTCGCCATGTCGTAGACCGTCAGCGCGGCGACCGACGCGGCGACGAGCGCCTCCATCTCCACTCCTGTCTGTGCAACCGTCTCGGCCGTCGCGACGATCTCCACCGCGTCCTCGCCGACCTCGAGCTCGACACCGACGCTCGAGAGCGGTAGCGGATGACACAGCGGGATCAGCTCGGCCGTGCGCTTGGCGGCCATGATCCCGGCCAGCTGCGCGGTCGCGAGCGCGTCTCCCTTCGGCAGTGAGCGGAGCCGGGCCGCGGTCTCGGGCTGCATCCGGACGCTCGCCCGGGCCACCGCGCGTCGTCGCGAGAGCGGCTTGCCGCCGACGTCCACCATCTGCACCCGGCCGGCGTCGTCCACATGTGACAGCTCGCCCATCGGCGGACAGCTTAGGTCGCCGTCGGAGTGCGCAGCCGGTCGAGGTCGGCGAGCAGCGCCGTCAGCCACTCCTCGAGGTCGTGCGCGCGCACGTGCGCGCGGATCGCTTCGAGCCGCCTGCCCCGCTCGCCGGCCGCCATCGTCAGCGCGGCGTGGATCGCCTGCGCCTGCCCGTAGACGTCGAACGGGTTGACGGTGATCGCCCACTGGCCGAGCTCCTCGTGGGCACCGGTGTTCTCGGAGAGGATCAGGACGCCGTCACGCTCGTTGACGAGCGGGGCCTCCTTCGAGACGAGGTTCATCCCGTCGTAGACCGAGTTGACGAGCAGCGCGTCGTACTGCTTGTACGCCGCGACGGACTGGGCGAAGTTGTCCTCGACGCGCAGGTCGATCGGCGTCCACCCGTCCTGCTGGAAGCGGTCGTTGATCGCGCGAGTCTCCCGCTGGATCGCCGCCAGGTACTCCGAGTACTCGGGGATGTCCTGGCGAGACGGATCGAGCAGCGCGAGCATCGTGACGCGGCGGTGCAGCTCAGGGTGCTGGTCGAGAAAGAGCCCGAACGCGCGGAAGCCTCGGACGCAGTTCTTCGACGGATCGGTGCGATCGACGCGCACGACGAGAAACTCGGGGCGACGCGCCACGAGTTGCGCCTCCTCTGCGAGGACCGCCTCGCTCTGCTTCAGCTCGTCGAACTCAGACGGATCGACGGAGATCGGGTGTGCGGAGACGATCGTCCTGCGCCCCTCGAGCTCGATCGCTCCCTCCCCGTAGTCGACGACTGCGCCGACGATGTCCTCACACGCGCGCATGAAGTTCCTTCGCCAGCGCTCGGTGTGGAGGCTCACCGAGTCGTTCGCGAGCACGCCTTCGTGCACTGCCCGGCGAAGGTGCTCGGGCAGGACCGACCAGTAATCGGTCTCCGTCCAGGGCACGTGGACGAAGTGCGACAGCGTCGCTTCCGGGACGCGATCGCGGACGATGCGAGGGGCGAGATACAGGTGGTAGTCGTGGAAGAAGACGGCGGCACCCGGATCGCGCTCGAGCTCCTCGACGACGGCGTCCGCGAAGCCCTCGTTTACCGGGACGTAGCCGCTGTACCAGGCATGGTGCAGGCCGAGGTCGATGTCCGGCGCGTCGGTGAGTCCCCACATGTAGTGCTGGAGGAACCAGAGCGTCGGGTTGGCGACGACGTTGTAGAACCAGTCGTACGCGTGAGGGTCGTGCGCGACGAGCCGCAGCCGGTAGGGCGAGCCGTCCCGCGCGACGTCCTCGACCGCTTCGCCCCCTGCCTCGGCCGCAACCGCCCGGTCTTCCTCGGTCATCGCGCTCGCGATCCACGTCACGTCGTGGTGCGAGACGAGTGGCCGAAGCGCCGTGACGAGCCCACCGCCCCCGCGCCGTACGACGCGCTCGCCGCTTTCTCCGCGCCCGTAGCTGACAGGGCCTCGGTTCGAGACGACGATCAGCCGGCGACGCTCAGCAGCCACGCGACAACAGTAACCGGGTCTGTGCTCGCGAAACGCTACGCGAGGTTCTTGACGAACCGCAGGCGCGAGCCGCGGCCGCTCGCAGGCTCGCCGAGCTCGAACTCGTCGGCAAGCGCCTGGATGATCGCGATCCCGAGGCCACCCTCCTCGAGCTCGTCGTCTCCGTTGTGCGTGACCGTGTAGTCGAACCCGCGGCCCCCGTCGCAGACTTCGATCGCCAGCCGGTCGCCCTCCAGCTCGTACAGGATCTCGACGACGCCCGCACCCTCCGGATACGCATGGCGCACCGCGTTCGTGCACGCCTCCGTCAGCGCGAGCTTGAGGTCGCCGAGCGTCTCGTCGGACAGCGGCCGCATGCGCGAGAGGCCCGTCAGGGCGAGCCGGCCGAGCGTGATGTACTCGGGCTTGGCCGGAATCGTGAGCGTGATCCGAGCCGAACCGTTGGTGTGGGCAGGAGTGGTCACAGGCAGATCTGCAAGGGGTATTTCACCGAATAGCGGAAGCTAAACGTGAGGATTCCTACCGAATTCGCGCACAGCTTGCCGCACACGGAAGTATTCCCATCCGCCGGCGTCCGCTAACGCGTGCCGTCCGGGCTCAGCGGCCGGACGCCGAGGCGAACCTCGAACGAGCTGCGGCGCCCGGCACGAATCACCTCGACGGAGACCTTCTGCCCAGGGCTGAGCCGCCCGCCGACGATCCGGCCGACGTCCTCGGCGCTCGTCACGGGCGAGTCCCCGATAGCGACGATCACGTCGCCGCCGACAAGCACCGTCTGCCCATCGAAGTCGACGTGTCGGCCGCCGCCACGAAGGCCCGCCTTCGCAGCCGGCCCGCCTGCGATCACCGAGTCGACGAGCGCACCGCGCGCGACCGGATAGCCGAGGTGCCGGGCCAGGGTCGGCGTCAGGTCTTCGCTCGTGACGCCGATGTAGGCATACGCCACGCTCCCGGTGGCGACGAGCTGGTTCAGCGAGCGGCGGGCGGAGTCGATGGGCACGACGAAGCCGACGCCCTCAGCCGTCCCGCTCACGCTGCGAATCTGGGCGTTGATCCCGATCACCCGGCCGGCCGCGTCGAAGAGCGGGCCGCCCGAGGAGCCGTGGTTGATCGGCGCGTCGATCTGGATCGCGTCGACGAGGTCGTAGTTCGAGGTAAGCGAGCCGATCGCGCGGTGGATCGCGGAGACGACTCCGACCGCGAGCGAGTTCTCGTTCCCGAACGGACTCCCGATCGCAGCCACGGGCTCGCCGACGCGAACCGTGCTCGACTCGCCGAGCGGCAGGGACACGAGCGAGTGGGCGCCAGAGTCGACCCGAAGCACGCCCACGTCGTCGAAGAGATCCCAGCCGACGATCCTCGCCGGAATCCGGTCGCGGTCGCCGAACTCGACGTAGATCTGCCGTGCTGCACGAACGGGGCCGACGCTCTCGCCGGCGTCGGTGATCACGTGTGCGTTGGTGAGGATCAGTCCGCCGCGCGAGACGACGAACCCCGAGCCCTGCGCTGCGCGGCCGTCCGGCGTGTCGAAGAGCGCGTAGACCGTGACCACGCCGGGCGACCGGGTTGCGTAGATCCGCGCCGGGTCGAAGCCGTTCCCGAGCAGCGGCTTGACAGTCGAGACGACCGGCCCTGAGGTCGGGGTCGCGGGGGCGGTCTCCGTCACGAAGACCGTGCGAGTGGTCCCGCGAAACCAGCCGGTCGCCTTCCCGATCCCAAGCACGGCACCCCCGCCGACGAGCGCCGCAAACAGCGCGACTAACGCAACCGGGCCCGCGCGCATCGGGCCACTCTAGCGTCCGGTCTGTTGGCTAGTGTGACAACATCACTCGAGATGAGCAGATCGCCTGGGCCGCCGGACTCTTCGAGGGAGAGGGAACAATCACCCTGAGCGAGGAACGGCCGATGGTGCGGCTCGTCATACCGACGAGGAGGTCGTGCGTCGCTTCGACGACATCGTCGGCTGCGGCCGCCTCTACGGTCCGTACGCGCGCGCCGAGCGTGACGGGTACGAGCGAAAGCCCCTGTGGCACTGGGTGGCAACCGGCGACGAGGTCTACGAGGTGCTGGCGCTCCGCTCCGTGGCTCAGTACACGGCGATTGCACCGTGCATACGAGGTCACGGGCCTCCGTTTTCACGTGGTGGTCTCCGGGATGTCTATGGACGAACGACCTCAGGCGCTCGCTCGGCAGCGTGGGGAGCGGCAGGAAGCGCCAATGTGAACACAGTCCGCCCGGGCGACGACTCGACCCCGAGCGTCCCGCCCATTAGCTCCGCCAGCTCCCGTGCGATTGCCAGTCCGAGACCGCTGCCGGAGGCCTGGGGGCCCTCGACGCGGTAGAAGCGCTCGAAGACGTGGCCCCCGTGCTCCGGGGCGATGCCGCCGCCCTCGTCCTCCACCGCGAGCGCGGCGTGCTCCTCGGTGGAGAAGACACGCACGCGGATCGGCGTACCTGCCTCCGTGTGCCGCATCGCGTTCTCCACGAGCCCGCGGCCGATCTGGAGCACGCGCTGCGAATCGCCGAGCGCCACCACATCGCCGTCCGCCTCGAGCTCGAGCGGCCGATGCTCGGTGCGCGCGACCGCCGCGAACTCGTCGATCACCGCCTGGGCCACTCCGGCAAGCGGCACCGGCTCACGCTCCACGGCCAGGTGGCCCGCGTCCAGCCGCGAGAGATCGAGCAACTCCGTGGCCAGCTTGGCCAGCCGCGCCACCTGGCCGCGCATCGTCTCCAGGAACTCCCGCCGCGTCGCCTCGTCGACCTCCTCGTCCGTGAGCAGCTCGAGCATCCCGCCCAGCGAGAAGAGCGGCGTGCGCAGCTCGTGCGACGCGTTGGTGATGAACTCGCGCCGTGCGTGGTCGAGCCGGGCGAGCCGCCGGCGCATGCGGTCGAACGTGCGGGCGAGCTCGCCGACCTCGTCCCGCCCCGTGTCGGCAACGGGTTCGTCGAACTTCCCGTCCGCGATCCGCTCCGCGGCCCGCTCGAGCCGCCGGAGCCGCCGCGCGAAGACGTGCGCGCCGCCGTAGCCGACGACGAGCGCTACGAGCAGGGCGAGCAGTCCGGCTAGCACCAGACGGCGCTGGACGAGATGGACGTTGCCGAGCGAGTCGTGGAGCGACGCCGAGAGCAAGAGGATCGGCCCGTCGAAGCTCACCGGAACAGCCGCCTCGGCGAATCTCTCGCCGCGGCGCGTGACGGTCCCCGACGCGCGCTCCAACGTCAGCGCCGCCTGGGTCGCCAGCTTGTCGTGGGCGACATCCGTCGAAGGCGCCGCCTGCCGCGAGTCGGAGGCAACGGCAACGGCGAGCGGCGGACTGATGATCGTGTAGAGGACGACGCGGGCGTTCGCGCTCGCGGAAGCGTTCTCCGCGAACGCGTCCCACTCGAATTGCGGCAGCGAGAAGACCTGCTTCGCGAGGCTCGGCGCGGCCCGCTCGAGCTGCGACAGCTTCGCGTGGACGAGGCGGCTCTCCAGCGACGGGACGACGAACAGGTAGACGAATCCGAGGACGCCGGCCACCACCAGCAGCAGCGCGAGGCTGAGCCGGGCGCCGACGCTCCGGAACGGGTTCACGAATCGTGGAAGCGGTAGCCGACGCCCCGCACGGTGAAGAGAAGCTTCGGGTCCGCCGGATCCTTTTCCAGCTTCTCGCGGAGATGCCGAACGTGGACGTCGATTGTGCGTGGCTCGCGATACTCGGAGCCGCCCCAGAGCGCCTCCAGCAGCTTCTGGCGCGAGAACACCCGGCCGGGATTCGACGCGAGCACGCGCAGCAGCTCGAACTCGACGAAGGTCAGCTGCACCGGCTCCCCGTCGAGCTCGACCGTGCGGCGCGCCGGGTCGATCCGCAGCCCGCCGATCTCGATCGCGACCTCTCGCAGATCGTGACGCGGAGCCGCCGCGCGACGCAGAAGCGCGCGAACGCGACTCCGGAACTCCCGGATCGAGAACGGCTTCGTGATGTAGTCGTCCGCGCCAAGCTCGAGCCCGACGACCTTGTCCAGCTCGTCGTCGCGCGCCGTGAGCATGATGATCGGCACCGAGCTCGAAGCCCGCAGACGCTTGCAGACCTCCAGCCCGTCGAGCTTCGGGAGCATCAGGTCGAGTACGACGAGGTCGACCGGCTCTCGCTCGAACGCCGCCAGTGCCTCCTCCCCGTCCCGCGCCTGGACGACGTTGTACCCGTCGCGCTCGAGCGGGTACGCCAAGAGCTTCTGTACTGACTCCTCGTCTTCGACGAGCAGGATCGTCGCGGGGTTCGGCATCGTACGGCCCGATCCTAGGCGCGGCCTACTATAGCCCCCTATCGCGAGCGGTCGGCCACACTCCCCGCGTCGTCGGGCTCGGCGCGGGTCACTCGAGCATCCGGTCAACGGACGGCTCTACCGCGGCACCTGGCTGATCGTCGGCCTGCCGCTGCTGATCGCCGCCCTCAGCGTCGAGCGGCCCGTGCCACTGCCCGGGCCGACCTTGCCGCCCTCGTTCGACAAGACCTCCGCGCTCGCTCTCACCAAGGACCTGGTGGAAAAGTACCCCGACCGCGGGCCTGGCTCCCCCGGCGCACTCGGCGCATCCCGCTGGTTCGCAGATCAGCTCAAGGCCTACGGGTTCCCCTCCACGACCGACGGCTTCTTCGCAACAATCCCCGGCCGCGGACGAGTCCTCTTGCGGAACATCCTGGCCGTTGCCCGCGGGCCCTCGACCGACGCGATCGTCGTCATGGCCCACCGCGACGACACCGGCGCGGGAACGGGTGCCAACGACAACGCTTCGGGAACCGCAGCCCTGATCGAGCTCGCCCGCGCGTACGGCCAGCCCGCGACTGCGGCGGGCAAGCCGGTCAGGCCGCAGCACACGCTGCTCTTCCTCTCGACCGACGGCGGCGAGTTCGGGGCGCTCGGCGCCACGCGATTCGCGCAGAGCTCCCCCTACCGAGGCCACGTGCTCGCCGTCATCAACCTCGACGCGCTGGCCGGGCCGGGCCGGGCTCGCCTCGAGATCGGCGGCGACCAGCCGCGATCGCCCGCGGCGGCCCTCGTCGAAACGGCCGCCGCCCGGATTGCCGAAGAGAACGGGAGCGTCGCGCCCGGGCGGACAAGCGCGTTCGGGCAACTGATCGATCTTGCCTTCCCGTTCAGCCTCTACGAGCAGGCGCCGTTCGTCGGGCGAGGGGTCCCCGCGGTGACGCTCACGACCGCCGGCGACAGACCGCCCGATTCGGCGGCCGATCGTCCCCTGAACGGCACACATCTCCTCGAGCTCGGCCGGGCCGCTCAGAACCTCGTCACGTCGATCGACACCGGCCTCGAGCTGCCTCAGGGCACCTCGACGTACCTCTATCTCGGCCAGCGCTTCGTCCGAGGGTGGGCGGTCGAGCTGGCGCTGATCGCGATGCTGCTGCCCTTCCTGGTGCCGGCGATCGACCTCTTCGCCCGCTGCCGGCGTCGCCGGATCGCGATCGCGCCGGCGCTGCGCTCCTATCGGAGCCGGCTCGGATTCTGGCTCTGGTGCGGGATCCTCTTCTTCTGGCTCGACCTGCTCGGGGTCTGGCCCGGAGGCGCAGCGCGGCCGATCAACCCCGAAACGGCCGCCGCGGGCAACTGGCCTCGCCTGGGCCTGCTCGCCCTCGCGATCCTCGCCGGCCTCAGCTGGCTCGTGCCGCGCGCCCGGCTCACACCACGTCGCCCCGTCACGCCCGAGGAGGACCTTGCCGGCCACGTTGCCGCCTTGCTCGCGCTCGCGGTCGTGGCGCTGCTCGTCGTTGCGACGAACCCGTTCGCCCTGATCTTCCTGCTCCCGAGCCTGCACGCCTGGCTCTGGCTGCCGCAGCTGCGTGTTCGTGGGCCCGTGGTGACGATCGTTGTGCTCCTCGCGGGCTTCGCGGGGCCACTCTTCCTCCTCGGCTCCCTTGCGGTGCGCTTCGGGCTCGGTCTCGATTCGCCCTGGTACCTTGCGGAACTGACCGCGATCGGCTACGTACCGATTGTGGCCGTCTTTATCTTCCTGGCCTGGACGGCGACCGCCGCGCAGCTGATCGTGCTGGCTGCCGGCCGCTACGCGCCCTATCCGAGCGCCGAGGAACGGCCGCCGCGTGGGCCGATCCGCAACGCCGTACGGGCCGTGCTGCTCGTGATCTATTCGCGGCGGCGGGCCGCACCCGACACCGAGCAGCGCGCGTTGGAGCAGTAGTGCGCCGCTTCCTGAGAATCGTTTCGACGGTGATGATCGTGGGCGGCATCGGCGCCTGCCTCTGGGCGGTCGTCGTCTGGCAGTGGCAGGACCCGTTCACCGCGCTTTACACCACCTACGAGCAGCACCAGCTCGCATCTCGCTACGACAAGCAGCTCGCCTCGTACAAGCCGGTCGACGAACGGCCGATCCCGGCCGTCACCAGCGGCGTCCCGGGCGGACACACATCGTGGGTCTCCCAGGAGGAGCAGATGGTTGCGCTTGCGGCGGACCGCTACCGGAAATCGCTGAAGATCGGACAGCCGCTCGGGCGAATCAAGGTGCCTCGCCTCGGTATTGACATGCTCCTCGTCACCGGCACCGACCACGACTCGCTGACCAAGGGTCCTGGTTGGTACACCGGCACCTACCTCCCGGGCGAGGGCCAGCTGATCTATATCGCGGGCCACCGGACGACCTACCTCGCACCCTTCGCTGCGATCGACACGATGCGGCCGGGCGACAGGGTGACGATCGAGCTGCCGTACGCGACCTTCGTCTACGAAACGCGCTACCACGCGATCGTCACCGCGGACGACGTCTCTCGCCTCAAGTCGCACGGGCACGAGCTACTGGCCCTGCAGGCGTGTCATCCGCGATTCTTCGCGACGCACCGCTACATCGTCTACGCCGTGCCGATCAAGGTGATCCCGCGTGTCGGACGGCCCTACTCGCTGCAGCCCCCGCGCGTCACCGCCGGGTCGAACGCCTAGCCGAGCGGCAGGTAACGGACCGCCGCGCCCGCGGCGAGCTCGCCCTCGCCGGCCGGGACGACAATCAGGGCGTTGGCCGCAGCGGCCCGGGCGATCATGTGCGACTCCTGTCCGCTCAGCGGCTGGAGCGAAACACCGTCCTCACCCACGCTCGCCCGCGCACGCACCAGCTCGAGCCGTCTCGGGTCTTGCCGGAGGGAAGCGGCCAGCGTGCCGGCAGCGAACTCCGGGCCAGGCTCGGCGGCGCCCTGGAGCGCTCGTAGGGCAGGCACGACGAAGAGCTCGCAGCCGACGAGCGACGAGACCGGGTTTCCCGGAAGCCCGAAGACGAGGGTCTCGCCGCGGACCCCGAACGAGACCGGCTTTCCGGGCTTGATTGAAACGCGCCAGAAGACCTCTTCGACCCCGAGCTCGGCCTCGACCCGCCGCACGAGGTCGTGGGGGCCGACCGAGACGCCACCCGAGGTGACGAGCACGTCGAACCCGAGTCCACGCGTGAGCGCGGCTCGGTGCGCCTCGTCGTCGTCGACCACCGCATCGAGCTGTTCGACCTCGGCACCAGCACGCGCAAGCTGCGCTGCGAGCATCAGCCCGTTCGCCTCGTAGACCTCGCCCGGCCCGAGGGTCTCGCCACTTCGGCGAAGCTCGGTGCCAGTGGTCAGGACGGCGGCGCGCGGGCGGTGGGCACAGACGACCTCGGAGACGCCGGCCGCGGCGAGGGCTCCCAGCTGCGCCGGGCCAATCCGCGCCCCAGCTGCCACGACCGCCGCGCCGGCAGCGATGTCCCCACCCCGAGGACGAACGTTGCCTCCACGAGCAACAGCCTCGCCGATCTCCACCTGGTTGTCACGTTCGACAACATACTCGTGGGGGATGACGGCATCGGCGCCCTCGGGGACGACGCCGCCGGTTGCGATCGCCATCGCTTCGCCGGCTTCGAGCTCGCGCGCCGCGGGCACGCCGGCGGCGATCCGGGCGACGATCGGCAGCCGCCCCGGCGTATCCGCCGCCCGCACCGCGTATCCGTCCATCGCCGAGCTCGGAAAGGGGGGAAGATCCACGGCCGCCAGGGCCGGCTCGGCAAGGTACCGGCCGACGGACTCCTCGAGCGGCACGCGCTCCGACGGGAGCACGCGCACCCGCGCCAGCACGGCGGCGAGTGCGTCCTCAAAGCTCAGAAGCTCGTCCACGTAGTGAGAAAGATAGGGTCCCGCGGTCCGTGATCTCGGTCGTCGTCCCTGTCTACAACGAGGAGCGGAGCGTCGCGCTGCTACTCGACGAGCTGCGCTCGGCGCTCGAGCCCCTTGGCGAGCCGTGGGAGGCGATCTTTGTCGACGACGGGTCGACGGACGGCTCGTTCGCCGCGCTGACTCGATTGCACGCGGCGAACGAGAACGTGCGCGTGGTCCGCATGCGCCGCAACTTCGGCAAGGCAGCCGCACTCGCGGCGGCGTTCGCGCAGGCACAGGGCGACACGATCGTCACGATCGACGGCGACCTCCAGGACGACCCCGCCGAGATTCCGCGGCTCCTCGTGAAGCTCGAAGAGGGCTTCGACCTCGTCTCCGGCTGGAAGACCCACCGGCGCGACCGCCTCACGCGCCGCCTCCTCTCCAAGCTCTTCAACCGGGTCGTTGGCTTCTTCTCGGGCGTCCACCTCCACGACATGAACTGCGGCCTGAAGGCCTACCGGGCCGACGTCGTGCGCGGGCTGCCGCTGTACGGGGAGCTGCACCGCTTCATACCGGTGCTCGCGTACCAGCGCGGCTACCGGATCGCGGAGCTGCCGGTGAACCACCGGCCGCGCAACTACGGCCGCTCGCGCTACGGCCTCGAGCGCTACCTGCGCGGGTTCTTCGACCTGCTCACTGTCTCGTTCATCGGGCGCTACCGGCACAGGCCGCTCCATCTCTTCGGCGGGCTCGGCCTGATCCTGAGCGTGGCCGGCAGCGGCACGCTCGTCTACCTGACCGTCGTGAAGGCCCAGGGTCATTCGATCGGGCAGCGGCCGCTGCTGATCCTCGGGGTCCTGCTCGTCGTGGTCGGGATCCAGTTCTTCTCCCTCGGCCTGATCGGCGAGATGATCACGAGCCAGCACGCCGAGCGGACAGGCGAGCGCGAACGGTCCGAGCTGCACGTCGACGAGATCCTCTCCTAGCTTGCGGGTCCTGTACTTCGGGACGTACGAGCGCGCCTATCCCCGGAACGCCCAGGTGATCTCCTGTCTGCGCGGGGCCGGAGTCGAGGTGAGCGAGCGGCACGAGTCGGTCTGGGACGGGCAGGAGCAGAAGTGGGGGGTCGGGGCAAGTGCGCTCGGTCGGCTACTGGCTGCGGAGGCGCGGCTGCTCCGCCGCGGGAACGACCGCTTCGATGCCGTGCTCGTCGGCTACCCGGGTCAGCTCGACCTGCCGGCGGCGAGACGGGCCGCGCGTGGGCGGCCGGTCGTCTTCAATCCCCTCGTCTCGCTCGCCGACACGCTCGTCTCGGACCGTCAGCGGTTCCGTCCACGATCGCTGCCGGCGCGGGCACTCGGGCTGCTCGATCGCCGAGCCGTCCGCATGGCCGATCTCGTCGTCGCCGATACCGATGCACAGGCGGAGCTTTTCCGGCGGCTCGGCGCACGACGCGCCGCGAGCTGCTTCGTCGGCGCCGAGGAACGCCTCTTCCGTCCACGCTGGCACCGGCCCGAGCAGTTCACCGCGCTCTTCGTGGGCAAGCTGATCCCGCTGCACGGGCTGGAGACGATCCTCGCGGCGGCCCGCTTGCTGCCGGAGATTCCGTTCCGGGTGATCGGTAGTGGCCAGCTCGAGAGGCAGCTCGAGGGGCGACCCGCCAACGTGGAGTGGGTCCGCTGGATCGACTACGCGGCGCTGCCCGGCGAGTACCACCGCGCCGCCTGCGCGCTCGGGATCTTCGGGCGCTCGGAGAAGGCGGCGCGTGTGATTCCCAACAAGGCCTTCCAGGCGCTCGCGTGCGGCACGCCCCTCGTCACCGCGAACACACCCGCGTCGCGAGAGCTGCTCGTGGACGGGGAGAGCGCGCTGCTCGTCCCGGCGGGCGATCCGGAGGCGCTTGCCGAGGCGATCGGGCGGCTCGCCGCGGAGCCGGAACTCGGCGACCGGATGTCGGCGGGAGGCCTGGCGGCGTTCAGAGAGCAGGCGAGCGAGGAGGTACTCGGACGGCGATGGCGGTCGCTGATCGAGCAACTCCTCTGAGCGTCGCCGCGGTCGGGCGGATCGCCCTGCCTGCACGCGCGCTCCTCTGGACGCTGATCGGCGCCTGGTCGGCTGGCTTCTCGGCCCTCTCGATCGAGCGTCACGACGCGTTCAACACGGGGCGCTTCGACATGGGGAACATGGTGCAGGCCGTCTGGTCGACGGCCCACGGCCACTTCCTCCAGGTGACGAGCACGACCGGCGAGCAGATCTCGCGGCTCGCCGCGCATACCGACGTGATCCTCGTCTTCTTCGCTCCGCTCTGGTGGCTCTGGCCGAGCCCGGACATGCTGCTCACCGCGCAGGCGATCGCAGTCGCGGTCGGGGCATTGCCGGTCTTCTGGCTCGCGCGGAAGCACCTCGGCAGCGAGGCTGCCGGGCTCGGCTTCGCGCTCGTCTACCTCCTCTACCCGGCAACCGAGTGGCTGACGCTGAACGAGTTCCATCCCGTCGCGCCCGCCTGCCCGCTATTGCTCTTCGCCTTCTGGTACCTCGACGAGGACCGGCTCGTCCCGTTCGCGATCTTCGGAGTCCTCGCCGCGCTGACGAAGGAAGAGATCCCGCTCGTGCTCGCCGCGATGGGCCTCTGTTACGCGCTCTCGCACCGGCGTCGCGCGGCGGGCGGGGCGGTCTTCGCCGCGGGTGTGCTCGCATCCGTGCTCGCGATCAAGGTGGTCGTACCGCATTTCAACGGAGCCGCCTCGAGCTTCTACTCGCGCTACCGGGACGTCGGCGGCTCGCCGGCCGGTATCGTGCGGACGTTCTTCTCCCACCCGATCCGCGTGCTCGGCGAAGCGTTCGACTCGCACGGGCTGCGCTACCTCGGGCAGCTGCTCGTGCCGCTCGGCTTCCTCTGGGCGTTCGCCCCCGCCGCGGCGCTCGTCGCCGTTCCCGAGCTCGCCCTGAACCTGCTCTCCCGAGCGTCGCCCCAGAGCTCGATCCACTTCCACTACACCGCGGGCGAGATCGCCCCGCTGCTCGCGGCGACGGTGCTGGGTGCAGGAACCCTGGCGAAGCGAATCCCTCGGACCCGCGGCTGGGTCGCGCCACTGGCAGTGCTGCTCGCGCTCGTTGCCAACTGGAACCTCGGGGCGCTGCCCTTTTGGGGACTCGTGCCCGGCGGCTCGACCTACGGGCGCTCCGCAACGAGGCTCACCCGGCACGACCGGATCTCACAGCAGGCCGTCGATCTCGTCCCGGACGGCGTGGTCGTCAGCGCCACCAACTCGCTGGGCGCGCACCTTTCCGCCCGCCGCCGAATCCTCAACTTCCCGAAGCTGTCGGACGCGACCTGGGTCGCCGTCGACGAGACGCGCATGAGCTATCTCGACCGGATCTCGCCGCTGCCGGCGGCGACCGACCTCGTCGCGCTGCGCCGCAACCCGAACTGGCGCATCGTCTTCGAGCGGGACGGAGTGCTGGTGTTCCGCCGCGGCTAGATCGGCACGGCCTGCCGCAGCAGATAGACGCACGCCGCGAGCGAGACGAGCTGTGCGGTCGTGTCGTCCTCGGCAGCCGCGAGCGGCACTGCCCAGACGACATACCAGGGCACGAGCCAAGGGGTCGCGAGCAGCAGCAGGCCCATCGCGAGACCCAGGCGAGCGCGGCCCCGCCAGGCCGAGCGTGCCAGCCACAGATAGGCCGCTCCGAACGCGACCGCCATCAGGACGACGCCGCCGGGATGGGGCAATCCAAGACTCTCGAGCCGGTGCGGAAGGGCGAACTTCGTCTCGTGGTTCGCGTTCCGCGCGAGTGGGCCGAACGCCTCCAGCCAGTGCCACCCGAACTGCCAGGTCGCGACCGCACCGACGACCACCACCGTCACGGCGAACCCGAGATGGCTCACCCGCCGTTGCTGCGCCCGCGCCTCCAGCGCGCGCAGCGGCAGCAACAACAAGGGCACCCACTTCACGAGCGCGGCCGCCGCCCAGGCCACCCCGGCCAGGCCACGGCGCCCGCTCGCGGCGGCCGACAGCGCGACCAGCACCAGGGCGGCGAGCCATGCGTCGTTGTGCCCACCGCCCGCGAAATGCAGGGCGAGCAGCGGATTCCACCCGACGAAGGCGGCGGCGAAGGCGGGTCGCGGAGAGAGACGCGCCGCCAGGAGCGCCGCAGCGAGCACAGCCAGGGCGGCCAGGGCCTTGTAGATCCATGCGGCCGCCTCCGGGGACGATCCCGCCGCGACCGCGATCGGCTCGGAGGCGAGGGTGAAGCCCGGCCCGTAGACCGAGGTCGTGTCGCGCCAGCCGGCGCCGACCCACCGCAGCGCGGGGTCAGACGGGAAGTCGTTCGGCGCGAGCCGGTAGGGGTTTGCACCGTGAACGGCGGCGATCCGCCCGTAGTCCCAGTACGTCCAGGCGTCGCTCGAGACGAGCAGCGGCGCTGCGAGTGGCGCGAGCTGGATCGCCCCGGCAAGTGCGAGCGCCGCGGTGAGTCCGACACCAAAGCGACGCGCGAGCCAGAGGCCGGCTGCGTAGAGAAGAAGGGCTCCTGCCGAGAACCCGAGAAAGAGCTCCGCCCAGAACGGATCGCCCACCGGGTGCCCGCCGTTCCGGGGCACGAGAGTCGAGCCGTGCGGCCAGGCGACCGCGACGCAACCCGCGACGAGAACGAGCGTCCCCGCCCCGAGGACGAGGCTAAGGCGTGGGCGTGGTCGTGCCGTTGGTGGTCGGCGGCGTCGTGTCTGTTGGCGGCGGCGGTGGTGGCGGCGGCGCGGTCGTCGGCGGCGGCGGTGGCGGCGCGGTCGTCGGCGGTGGCGGCGCTACCGTGGTCGGCGGCGGTAGAACAGTCGTCGGAGGCGGCGGAGGCGGCGCCTGAGTCGAGCTCGGAGTCGACAGCGTGAACGTCGGCTGGGTCTGCGCTGGCTTGCGCGTGGTCTTTGTGGTGGCGGTCGTCGAGGTCGTCGTCGTGCCGGTGGATGGCGTGTAGAAGAGGTCGTACGGCCCGGGGCTGAACGGCTTCCAGACGGGGAAGTGCTTGGGCAGCTTCCACTGCAGTGCCGGCGAGTAACGCAGCGACGCCGACATGAACTTGTTCCAGATCTCTGCCGGGAAGGTTCCGCCGGCGACCGCGATCCCGTGCACGTTCGTCATCGGGATCTCGCCCGCGGGATAGCCCACCCAGACGGTCGCCTCGAGGTCGGGGACGAAGCCGCAGAACCAGGCGTCCGCGTGGTTGTCGGTCGTCCCCGTCTTGCCCGCCGCCGGCCGGCCGAAGTACGCGGCCACGCCCGTGCCGCCGAGCACGTTCTCCTCGAGGATCTTCGTCACGGCATAGGCAACCCCGTCGGGAATCACCCGCTTCTGGTCGGGCTTGCCCCAGGGAGCGTCCACGTCGGCCTTGCCGTTCGCCAGCACGACCCTGCGGATCGCCATCGGCTTCGAGTAGACGCCACCGGCCGCGATCGTCGCGTACGCCGAGGCCATGTCCAGCGGAGACACGGCGAGCGAGCCGAGGCCGATCGAGGGCACGGGCGTCAGCGGCGTCTGGACGCCGAGCTTCTTCGCCATCGCCGCCACGTTCGCCGGCCCCACGTCGAGCGTCAGCTGCGCGTAGACTGTGTTGTCCGAGTGGAGCGTCGCCTGCTCGACCGTGATCGGCCCCGCGTAGGTGTGGCTGTAGGTCGAGACGTCCCAGGCCGGGTAGTTCGGGTTCGGTTGGTAGTGGAACGGCGCGGAGACGTAGGTCGTCGTCGCGGGATTGATCCCCTGCGCGATCGCCTCAGTCAGGACGAAGGTCTTGAAGGTCGATCCCGCCTGCCGGCGCGCCTGCGCGACGATGTTGAACTGGTTCCCGGACCTCCCGGGCGTGACGGCCGTCATCGCGCGGATTGCGCCGTTGGCCGGATTGATCGCGACGAGGGCGGCCGCCGGGTCGTTGCGCAGATAGAGCGTGTCCCGGATCGCCTTCCGCGCCAACCGCTGGAAGCGCGGGTCGATCGTCGTGTAGACACGCAAGCCACCGGAGCGAACGGTGCTCGCGCCGTACTCGTTGATCAGCTGGTCGCGGACGAAGCTAAAGAAGTACGGCTCGCGGATCTGGGTGTAAAGGCGTCCGGCGTGCAAGCCGAGGTTGCGGTCGGAGACCGCGGAGATGTACTGCCCGTAGCCGATCACGTGGTTGTCGAGCATCGCCTTCAGCACCTCGTCGCGGCGCCCGAGCGCGTCCGCCGGTCGGTGGAAGGGGTCGTAGACCGACGGTGCCTGCGGTAGACCGGCGAGGAGTGCCGCCTCCCGGAAGGTCAGGTTGCGGGCGTGCCTCGAGAAATAGGTCTGCGCCGCGGCCTCGATCCCGTAGGCGTGGTTCCCGAAGTAGACCTGGTTCATCCAGGAATCGAGGATCCGGCTCTTCGACCAGTGGCGGCTGAGCTTGATCGCCAGGCAGGCCTCCTTGATCTTTCGCTGGAACGTCCGCTCGCGCGAGATGTAGAGGTTGCGGACGAGCTGCTGCGTCAGGGTCGAGCCGCCCTCGACGAGCTTCCCGGCGGTCAGGTCCTTCAAGGCCGCTCTCAGGATGCCCTCGTAGTCGATACCGCCGTGCTGGTAGAAGCGCTTGTCCTCGACCGAGATCACGGCCTTGACCATCCACGGGTTGATCTGCTTGAGGCTGATCGGCTGCCGGTTCAGCTCGGCCGGAATCGCCCCGAGCAGCGAGCCGTCGGCGGCGTAGACGAACGAGTTCTGGCCGATCGTGACCGGGTGCAGCGAGGAGAGCGTGCAGCTCGCCTGGAACGCGGCTGCCGCGGTGAAGCCCGCAACCACGAGCAGCGCCGGCACTCCGAGCAGGAAGGCGAAGAGAGTGATCAGGACGTTGCGGCGGCGCTTGGTCCGGCCCTTGAGGCGCGTGCGGCTGCGGCGCCTGCGGTGGCTCGCGGCGATCAGGTCGTCCTGGGACGGGCGGCGCGACTTGGGGCTCAAGCTGCAGTCACCACGTGTGTGCCAGGCTGAAGCCAGGCACGCGGTCCCAGCTCAGGCAGCTTGTTCGCCATTCCAAAGTCCATGCTCGCGCAGACGCGCGTGCACGCGCACGCGGAGATCGGACTCGAGCTGTTCGGCAGCGGCCCCGCTCGGCGCCCAGGCCCTCAGGGTGATCGTCGCATTCCCGTCGAGCGCGCTCACGAACGCCTGCGGCTCGCGCTCGTCGGCAAGCTCCTTGCGCAACACGCCGACGACGTCCTCGAGATCAGTTGTGAGCGGAACTTGCACGGTTACCTGGGCCAGCGTTTCCCGGCTGACGATGGTCGAGTTGCGGATGGTATCCGAGGCCAGCTTCTCGTTCGGGATCACGAGCCTCGTGTTGTCGTCGGCGCGAATGAACGTGTAGACGAGGCCGATCTCCTCGACCACGCCGTCCTCACCGTCGACGGCGACCCGGTCACCGAGACGAACGGGCTGCGTGAAGGCGATCAGGAGCCCCGCCGCGAAGTTCGCCAGCGTCCGCTGCGCGGCGAAGCCGAGGATCACGCCGAGTACGGCGGAGGACGCGAGGATGCCGCCGGCCAGCACGCGCACGGCAGGGATCACGAGCAACGAGGAGATAAGCCCGACCGCGATGATCGAGACCATGATGCTCCGACGCAGCACGCGGTAACGCGTCTCGGCGCCGGCGGCGAGCGTCTTGCGGCTCATCCGCAGGTCGATCAGCTTTGCGAGCAGCGCACTCGCGAGGATGACGCCAACGACGATCGCCAATCTCTCCCACCAGGGCATGGCCGTTTGTTCGACGGTGGGCGGGGGTTTCCTTAGAGCGGCTTTAGGAGTGACGCTTCGCCGTCACGCGGCGCTCAGCGCGGCGCGACGGCACAAGGCTTCGTTCTGAAAGGGGCTGTTTTAGAGCGGCTGCCTGCCGGCGAAGCCGTCCTCGAGCCCGTGGAAGAACTGGATCTCGTCTTCGCCGAGGTGCCAGCAGAGGAGAATCTCCTCGCCATCGCGCAAGGCGGGAAAGTCGAGCAGGCCGGTATCGAGGTCCTTGACCTGCGCCCCGAGCTCTTGGATCTCGTTCAGGCACTCCGCGATGCCGGTCGCCTCGCGCTCGATCGCTTCCTGGATCTCGGCCGGCCCGTCGGTCGGCAGACCGCCGCCGTTCCCGGACACCTTCCGCGTCAGCTCCTCCTGCCGCTCGAGCGCGGCGCTCAGAGCGCGGCGGTGCTCGACCATCCGCTCGGCCAGCGGGCGCACCTCCGAGAGCAGGGCATTTGCCTCCTCGACGGTGAAGTAGCGATCGGCCACCGACGTATGATCGCCGCCGTGCAGCGACTTGGGGAGCCGCGTGTACGCCGACCCGAGTTGGGGGTGCCCGACGCGAGAGCTCCTGTGCCGGAGATTTTCGTCTGGAGCCGGACGGCGATCTGGGCGGCGGCGCTTTTCGCGTTCGTCGTTTTCGAGCCGAACCGCCACCCACGCGCTGCGGTTTGGGACCGGCCGTGGATCCACGATCTCGGCTACCTCACCGACGTCTGGGCGCGCTGGGACAGCACCTGGTTCGTCCAGATCGCACAGCACGGCTACGGCGCCGTCGCCGGTGCGGCGTCCGCGTTCTACCCTCTCTATCCTGGCGCGCTCTGGCTCTTCGGCCACGTTCTCGGCGGCCACTACGTGCTCGCCGGACTACTGCTCTCGCTCGCGGCTGCGCTCGGCTCCTTCTCTCTGCTGCACCGGCTGGCCGAGGAACGCCTCGGTGTCGACGGGGCACGGCGCGCCGTCTTGTACCTCGCGGTCTTTCCGATGAGCCTCTTCCTGCAGGCTGTCTACAGCGAGTCGCTCTACCTGCTGCTGACGCTCGTCGCGTTCCTCTTTGCCGAGCGGCGGCGCTGGACGCTCGCTTGGAGCACGGCTGGGTTGGCGGTGCTGACCCGCATCGCCGGTGTCGCGCTCTTGCCGGCCTTGGCCGTCATGGCCTGGCGCTCTCCCGACCGGCGGCGCGCCCTCGCCGGGCTTGCCCTGCCCGCCGCGATCTTCTCCGTCTATCCGCTCGTGCTCTGGCTGCAGACCGGCGACGCGTGGGGGTTCGCTCGCGCGCAGGGGCTCTGGCACCGGCACCTCTCGGCCGGCGGCCCGCTCGGCGGAATCTGGGACGGCGCCCGCGCCGCCTGGGCGGGCGTGGAGCAACTCGTGAGCGGGTCGCACACGCATCGCTACTGGTCCGCCGTGCCGGATCGCAACATCGACCCGTTCCACGTGGCAGGAGTCAACCTCGAGAACTTCGCCTTCCTCGTCCTCTTCATCTGGCTCGCCACTCTCGTCTGGCGCCGGTTCGGAGCGCCGTACGGACTGTTCGCGGCGATCAGCCTGGCATTGCCGCTCTCCGTGCCGAGCACGCGCTGGCCGCTGCTCTCGCTGCCCCGTTTCGGCCTCGTCGTCTTTCCGTTCTTCCTCGCGCTGGCGGCGGTCGGCGGCCGCCCGCGCGTCCACACCGCCGTCGTTGCGGTCAGCTCGCTCCTGCTCGGCGTCGCCGTGGTGCAATGGGCCCTGTGGCAATGGGTCGCCTAGCCGTCGTCGCCGTGGCCGTCGCGCTGCTGGCGACCGCCTGCGGGGAGCGCGGGGAGCCGACAGGGGCGGCGGCGCCTCTCTACCCGGTCACGGTTCAGACCGGCACCGACCGTCCGCTCGTCGTCCGGGCAGCGGCCCGGCGGATCGCGGTGATCGGCGCGGGGCCGCGCCAGATCATCGTCGCCCTCGGTGCCGCACCTCAGATCGTTGGCCAGCCGGTGGACGGGAACGGGGACATCCGGCTGCGCCTGCTCGCCCGCCTGAAGCCGGATCTGATCGTGGCGACCGCCTCGACGAGCGATCGCCAGCTCTCGAAGGCGGCTCAGTCGACCCACGCGCAGGTCTACCAGGCGCACGGCGATTCGATCCGTGACGTCGAGCGTTCGATCACGGACCTCGGGCACTTCACGAACAAGCCTGTCCAGGCGCGGGAGCTCGTGCGAGCGATCGAGGCAAAGGGCCATACCGTCGCGAAGGCGCTCAGGCACGTGCCGGTCGCCAGCGTCTTCGTCGACACGGGCTTCTTCACGACGGTCTCGGACCAGTCGCTCGCCGGTGACCTGATCCGCGAGGCGCACGGTCGCAACGTCGCCGGCTCGAGCCCGGGCTCGGGTCCGTTCGACCTGACGCAGCTGATCCAGGCCGATCCCGACGTCTACCTCCTGACCTCCGACAGCGGCACCGCCCCGGCCGACCTGAAGAAGGATGCGCGCACACGCAAGCTGAAGGCCGTCATCCAGGGTCGCGTGTATCTGATCGATTCGGGTCTCCTCCGGCCCGGCCCGCTCGTTGGCCAGGCGCTGCTCGAGATCGCACGGCTGCTGCACCCCGATGCGATTCGCTGACCTGGGCGCAGGCGCGTGAACGGGAAGCTGCTCGGCTGGTCGAGCCTCGTCTCGGCGCTGATCCTGATCTCGTACGCGGGCCGCGCAGCCGGCGGGAAGCCGGAGCGAAACGTCGTCTACCACTACACGCTCGCGGTCAGCGGACTCGTCGAGTACGCGTTCGTGATCGGAATCGTGCTCGCGATCGCCAGCGGGCCGCGCCTGCGCGAGCTGCTGGCGCTACGCCGCCCGAGCTCCTGGCCGCAGGCACTAGGAATCGCGCTGCTAGTCCTGATCGCGGTCTACGTGTTCGGGTCGATCGTCGACCGCTGGCTGCACGCGGGCCGCGAGCAAGGACTCACGCCGGCCGGTTGGCAGTCGAGTCACGCCTCGGCCTTCGTCACGAACTTCGTGGTGATCGCCGTCGTGGCGCCGATCGTCGAGGAGCTCACCTTCCGCGGCCTCGGCTACTCGCTGCTCGAGCGGTTCGGGACCTGGCCGGCGATTCTCACGACGGGGCTCCTTTTCGGACTCGCCCACGGGCTCGTACAGGGACTGCCGATCCTCGTGGCGTTCGGGATCGGGCTGGCGATCGTGCGCAGCCGCTCGGGCAGCGTCTATCCGGGGATGATCCTGCACGGCGCGTTCAACGCGATCGCGCTGCTCGTTTCCGTTACGACCTGAGGCCAGACTATGCTCTCGGCCGTGCGTAAGCTCCTGCTGATCGCCCTCGTCGTCCTCGCCTGGCCCGCGAGCGCACTGGCCGAGAGCGCGACGCTGACGATCAAGGCGCCGGCCTCGACCGCGTTCGGCCGCAAGATCTATTTCGCGGGGCGCCTGATTCCGGCGACGGCCGGCGCGACGATCCGGCTGTACAACGGCTCGCGTCTCGTCAAGAGGACTGCTCTGCGCGGCGATGGCACGTACGTGATCCGCCTGCGGGTCGGGAGCCCCGGCCCCTTCCACGTCGCCTGGCGCGACGTCAACTCGGCGCCGCTCACGGTTCGCCTGCAGCCGCTGCTCCAGACATCGCTGATCGGGCAGCGAATCGTCGGCAGCAAGCTCGTCCTGCGCGCCGCGCTCCAGCCCGAGGGGGCCGGCATCCTGCGGATCTCCGTAGTTCGCGCGGGCAAGCCCGACTCCAGCACCGTCTACTACCACCCGGCGACCGTGCCGATCTCGACACGCGAGCTCGGCGGCTTCCAGATCAAGGTGCTGAGCGTGCCACGGCCGGGCTATCTGACGCTCTCGAAGACGCTCGCGGTCGACCTCGTGCCGCCGCGGCTCGCGTACGGCTCGACGAGCCCCGTGGTCGCGCAGCTCACGCGGCAACTCGCGGCAATGCATTACGCGATCCCCTACGTCTCGAGCACGTTCGGGTCGTCGCTGATCGACACCGTCTACGCGTTCCAGAAGGAGCAGCGGCTCGATCGCACCGGGGCCGTCGACCCCGTCTTCTGGTCGAAGCTGCAGCAGCCGTTCGTCCCGCACGCGCGCTACGCGCAGCCGGCCGCGCACATCGAGGTCGACAAGACCAAACAGGTCCTCTACCTGGTTCGCAACGGACAGATCACCCTAATCGCGCCGGTTTCGACGGCGGGGCTGCCGGGACGCTTCACGCCCGAGGGACAGTTCTCGATCTACCGCAAGGTAACGGGCTGGGACACGAGCCCGCTCGGATTGCTCTACGACCCCATGTACTTCACGGGTGGCTACGCCATCCACGGCAACCCGTCGGTACCGCCCTATCCTGCCTCGCACGGCTGCATCCGGGTGCCGATGTGGCTGATCCCGCGGCTCTTCGTCAGTGAGCCGTACGGCGAAACTGTCTACGTCTACTCGAGCTAGGGTCGCGGTCGTCCTCGCGGCGATCGTCGCGATGGGGGGCGCCGGCTACGCGTACTCGCACCTCCAGTCGCAAGGGCGCCGCTACCTGAGCTGGCGCGACCTCACGGCAGAGCTCGGCTATGTGCGCTGGCCGGTGCAGGTCGTCAGCGTGATCAAGTCGCGCGACAAGTTCGCTCGGATCCTCGCGGACACGATTCCGCGCGGGACGCCGAACCCGCCGGCGGTCGACTACCGCCACAGGGAAGCGCTGCTGATCGCCCTCGGCCCGCGCTCGAGCTCCGGCTACCGGTTGAAGATCGTCCACATCATGCGGCGCGGCCGGCGGATCCTCGTAGTGCTTCGCGAGGTTACGCCCCGTCTCGGCGGGCCACAGCGCGCAGGACTCGTGTTTCCCTACCGCCTGCTAACGATCCCCCTGACCGACACCAGCGTCCGCTTCCATCTGCTGCACCGACTGTGACCCAACCGCCGCCTGAAGACGATCCGCTGATCCGCCAGCTGCGCGAGCAGGTCTCGGACAACGACCGCGCCATCCTCGAGGCGGTCAACAAGCGCCTTGAGCTGGTGCGCCGGCTGAAGAGCTACAAGGAATCGCGAGGGCTGAGCTTCGTCGACCCGGAGCGGGAGGAGTGGATGCTCCAGTACCTCTCGCGAGCGAACCGTGGATCGCTTTCCCCGGAGGGGCTACGCGAACTCTTCAAAGCGCTTCTGGATCTCACTAAGCGAGAGGTAGCAAGCTGAGATCCCACCAAGTAGGGCGAGAAATCCCTAGGCGTCGTCCTCCTCGACCTCCGCCGCGAACTCGTCCGGCGTGACGCTCTCGAGGAACTTGCGAAACTCGCCGACGATCTCCTCTTCGTCCACCTCTTCACCTTCGAACTCGATCGCCGACTCCTCGATCACGCGGTCGGCGGCGAAGATGGGAGCCTCGGCGCGGACTGCAAGCGCGATGGCGTCGGACGGACGCGAGTCGATCTCGAGTTCCGAGCCGTCCTGCTGGAGCGTGATGCTCGCGTAGAAGGTGTTCTCCCGCAGCTCCGTGACGCAGATCCGCAGCACCTGCGTCTCGAGCTGCGAGAGCATCTCGGTGAGGAGATCGTGCGTCATCGGTCGCGGCGTCGAGGCGCCCTGGAGCTTCATCAGGATCGCCGCCGCCTCGGGATGGCCGATCCAGATCGGGAGGAACTTGTTCCCGTCAGCCGTCTTCAAGAGCACGATCGGCTGCTTGCCGACCAGGTCGAAGCTGACCCCGTAGATGACCATCTCCTGCATAGCGGCCTCGACCCATCTTAGCCAGGGCCGGCCCTACGAAAACCGCAGGGCCGGCCGGCCGGGAGCGCCTAGAAGACGGTGATCATGAACGGGATGTCCGCCCGGTACCCGCCCGGCGCCGACGACCCCAGGAAGGTCACCTGGTAACTGCCGTCGGGCTGCGGAGTCACAGAGGCGACCGCGGGCGTCTTGCCGACGCTCTGGATGACGGCGGTATGGTTCTGAACGCCCGGGAAGCGGACGTCGGCACCCGCGATGTTCGGCGACTTCCGCACCTGGACAGCCCCGCCGCAGCTCCAGCGGTAGCCGAAGAGATTCGCCGCCGTGGAATAGTCGGACGGCAGATTCTCGATCCCCTTGGCGGGATCACCCGTTACGTAGGCCATGCCTTTCACGGCGCCGTTGGCGCATTTCGGCTGCGCCGCGAAGAGCTTCCCCTTGAGCGCGAAGGCCGAGCCGCCGAGCGCGAAGAACAGGGCGAAGGAAGCGAGAACGAACGCAGGAGAGATCCTGCTGGATAGCACTGACATGAGGTACCTCCGTTTGAGTTACCTCGGTTTACCCACTCAGCGCGTTTTCGAAAGAGACACGCAGAGGGGCGCGGAGATGGGCGATCGTGGATTCGAACCACGGACCTCCGCCTTATCAGAGCGGCGCTCTAACCAACTGAGCTAATCGCCCGCGGCCGGGATTGTAGCGGCGGCCTAGTGGGTGAGACGCGTGCGGCGCACGTAGTCGTCGAAGCCGAGCAGGAACTGCCGGTCGCTTGCGAGCTCGGCGAGCTCGTGGCGTGTCTCGTCGTCGATCTGCGCTGACTCGAGCTCGAGCAGGAAGGCGCCCGTCGCGCCGGCCTGCGACAGCTGGGCCATGCGCAGGAACAGTTGCCGCGCGGCGGCGTTCTGCGAGATCTCCTCGAGCGTCTCGATCTGGTTGAACCACAGCTGCATCTCCTGGGTGAACGGCGCCGCGGAGATGCGGGATACGGCTAGACGATTGATTCCGAAGTCGTAGGGACCGGCGGGCTGGCGCCGAAGTCGGCGGTGTCCACACACCGTTGACCAGGAGGCCACGATGTCCGCCGACCTCGACGCCTTGCTGACGCACGTTTACGTGCTCGTTGATGA